>NZ_JBHURF010000006.1:154196-305659 GCF_042674125.1 Rhodococcus sp. NPDC056960
AGGCCGCCCCGCGGGGCCCGGGGCGGGGGGCCGCGGGGGGGGGTTTCACAATACAGTCACCCACCCCCCGGGGTTGGGGGGGGCCCGGGGGGCGGGGGCCCCCCCCCTACCCGCCGGTTTCAGGAATCGAAGACCACGACTCCACGCAGATTGCGCCCGGCCTTCATGTCGTCGAAGCCGACGTTGATGTCGTCGAAGGAGTAGCGGGTGGTCACGAGCTCGTCGAGCCGAAGCTGCCCGCGCTGATACATCTGCAACTGTGCCGGGATGTCCGCGGTGGGGCAGCTGGCCCCGAACAGGGAGCCCTGCAGCCGCTTCTGGTACAGGACGAGCTCGTGCAGGTTGATGTCACCGTCTTTCACCGCGACGTCACCGAGCCCGACCGCCACACACGTACCAGCCTTGCGGACGGACTGCAGACCCTGTCCCACATGATGTCCGCTGGTGACGCCGACGGTGACAATGGTGGCGTCGGCGCCCTGACCGTTGGTCATCGACCGGGCGACCTCCGTGGCCTCCTCGATGTCGGCGACGGCATGGGTGGCCCCGAGTTTCAACGCCGATTCGCGTTTGAACTCGACCGGGTCGACGGCGATGACGGCGCCCGCGCCGGCGTGTGCGGCACCCTGGACGGCATTGATCCCGATCCCGCCGATGCCCATCACGATGACGACGTGTCCCGGCCTGATCTGTGCGGAGTTGACCGCCGCACCCCAGCCGGTCCCCACGCTGCACCCGGTCAGGCACGCGACGTCCAGCGGGATCGAGGGGTCGATCTTGATCGCCGATGCCGTCGAGACGGTCACGTATTCGCAGAATGTTCCCAGACCGGCGAGCTGTCCGACCGGTGCACCGTCGAGGGAGAGTCTGAACGAGCCCGGATCGTCGAAGCGGGCACCGGTGGCGAGGAAGCGGCCGAGATCGCACAGGTTCTGATGACCGGTGGCGCACCATCGGCAGCGACCGCACACCGGGAGGAAGGAGAAGACCACATGGTCGCCCTCGACGAAGCCTGTGGTGCCCGGTCCCACTGCCTCGACGATCCCCGAGCCTTCGTGGCCACCCGCTATCGGGAGGATCCCCGGTTGCTGGTCACCGGTCGCGAAGTGGTCGTCGGAGTGGCAGAGGCCGGTGGCGGCCATTTTGACCCGGATCTCCCCAGGCCGGGGATCATCTACCGCGAGCTCTACCACCTCGTAGGTGCCCGGCGACTGCCGCAGGACAGCGCCCCTGGTCAGCATGAGCGCACCGCCCGCGCGCTGGAATCGGACACCGCCCTGCCCGCACTGACGCGATCATTCGGTGTTCTCATAGTGCATCCACTCCTCTTGGTGACGATCCTGCTGGTGAGCGCCGGTGATCACCGGCGTACGTTCGATGACCTCAACCGGCAGAATGCGCACGGTGTCGACGATTGCCGACACGGCGCCGTTGTCTTCGTGCGCGGACAGCCGCCGCAGCACGGGTAGAAATACTGTCTCCGTGAATGCTGTCACTGTTCAGTCGAATTCGTCAATGGCGGCATAGAATTGGTGAAATGGATCGACGGAATTCGATCCGTTCGAATCGACACTTCACGTTTCTTCAATTGGAACCGACACAGGTGAGCAATAGACTCGAGGTGGTCGATTGGAGCCGAAATATGAAGAAATCCCGTGGCCCGCTCGAGGGCGTCAAGATCGTGGAACTGGGCGGCGTCGGGCCCGTTCCGTTCTCGTGCATGCTCCTGTCCGACCTGGGGGCGGACATCATCCGGATCGACCGGCCGCCGGGCTACGACGGCGGCGCGCCGGTGGATCCGCGATTCAATCTTCTCAATCGCGGACGCCGCAGTGCGGCAATGGATCTGAAGCACGAGGCGGCCGCTGCTGCGATCCTCGACCTCGTACGTCGGGCCGATGTGCTGGTGGAGGGTTTCCGTCCCGGCGTGGCGGAGAAGCTGGGAATCGGCCCGGGCGACTGTCTCGCCGCGAATCCGGCACTGGTGTACGGGCGGATGACGGGTTGGGGGCAATACGGCCCGCTGGCACAGGCAGCAGGTCACGACGCCAATTACATCTCCGTGACCGGCGTGCTTCACGCGATCGGGGCCAAGGATGGACCACCGACGCTACCGCTCAACCTTGCAGGCGACTTCGGCGGCGGTTCACTGTATCTGGCGCTGGGAGTAGTTGCGGCCCTTCTCGAGAGCCGACTGTCCGGCCGTGGCCAGGTGGTCGATGCAGCGATGGTGGACGGGTCGGCGTCGTTGATGACCCTGTTCTACGGCCTTCACGCCGCCGGATACTGGCGCGACGAACGCGGAGCCAATCGGCTTGATTCGGGCGCGCCCTGGTACCACGTGTACGAAACCTCGGACGGACGCTGGCTCAGTGTCGCCTGTAACGAAACCCGATTCTGGCGCAACACCCTTCGCCTTCTGGGACTGAATGAATCCGACATGCCCGATCAGCACGACCGGGCCCGCTGGCCGGAGATACAGGAACGGTTCGCCGCAGTGTTCCGGACCCGCACCCGCGACGAATGGTGCGCCCTTGCCGAAGGGGAGGACGCGTGCTGGGCGCCAGTGTTGTCGTTGATCGAGGCACCGCAGTACAAGCATCTCGTTGCGCGCGGCACGTTCACAGAGGTCGACAGCGTAGTGCAACCGGCGCCTGCGCCGCGGTTCAGCCGCACTCCGGGCGCGATCCAGTGCCCGCCCGCCGCGCCCGGACAGCACACCGACGACGTTCTAGGCGACTGGGGTTTCACCACCGAACAACTCGCCGCGCTCCGCGCAGCGGGCGCAATCACCTGACCCACGGCTGCGCCTCACAACAGGATTCACATTCGTCGAATCATTGATTCGAAAAGAATCACTAGGTTCGACAGCCGTGCAGTTCTAGCATTTATTCAAGCGGTGCAACCGAAATACGGGCACCATTCCTTCCGATCTGGAGAGAAGAATATGAACTCGAACTTCCTCAACGAATCCCAGACCGCTTGGCTCGACGTCGTGAACGATTTCATGGACAACGAAATCACCGTCGAGTACGTCCGGCATTGCGACGAAAATCGCCTGTACCCGTACGAGGCGTACGAGAAGATCGCCAAGCAGGGCTGGCTCGGCATCCTGTTCCCCGAGGAGGAGGGCGGCGCCGGCGGCGACATCTTCGACTACTCGCTGATGGCTGAGGGCCTCGGCAAGTTCGGTTTCGACTTCGCGTGTTCGGTCCTCGTCCCGACGTTCACGGCGATGAACATCATCAAGTACGGAACCGAGGAGCAGAAGAAGCAGTACGTCAAGCCGTTCATCGACGGGCAGATCCGTTTCTCGGTGTCGATCTCCGAGCCCGACGCCGGTTCGGACGCCGCCAACACCAAGACCCGCGCCCGCCGCGACGAGAACGGTGACTGGATCGTCAGCGGACAGAAGCTGTGGTGCAGTGGCGCCGCCGCCAAGGACACCGTCATCGCAATGCTGGTGCGCACCGACACCAGCAACAAGCACGCCGGCCTGTCGGTGCTGCTGATCCCGAACGACACCCCGGGCCTGGACATCCGCAAGCTGCCGACCCTGTCGCGGCACGCGACCGGCACCACCGAGATCTTCCTGGACGAGGTCCGGGTTCCCGGCGACGCGTTGCTCGGTGCCGAGGGCGAAGGCTGGAAGGTCATCACCGAACACCTCGAACTGGAGCGGTGCGCGGTCGCCGCGGCCTACATGGGCAACGCGCAGGAAGCCGTCAACAATGCCAACCGCTATGCACACCAGCGCATCCAGTTCGGCAAGCCGATCTACGAGTTCCAGGTGCTCAAGCACATGCTGGCGGAGAACCAGACCCGCGTCGACGCCGCGCGTCTGCTCTGCTATCGCGCCGCGCAGCTGAAGGCCGAGGATCGTCCCGCCGCCCGTGAGACCTCGATGGCCAAGCTGTACGCGTCGGAGACTCTCAAGCAGTGCGCGCTCGACGGCATGCAGATTCTCGGCGGCTACGCCAACCTCCCCGAGGCCGACATGGAGCGCTACCTGCGCGAGAGCATCCAGTGCACGATCGGCGGCGGCACGTCGCAGATCCAGCGCACGATCATCGCCAAGTCGATGCGCCTGACCAACGCCTGAGTCTCTCCCCGATCACCTTTCACGTCCCAAGGAAGCAGCGATGACAACGACGAATCCCGTAACCATCAACAACCGCATCGACATGCCGCTCGACGAGATCGAGGTCGGCACGGTGTTTCGCAGCGGTGGTCGCACCATCACCGAGACCGACGTGGTCAACTACTGCGCGCTGACGGGCAACTGGATCGAGATCCACTCGAACGTCCACTACGCGGCCCAGACCCGTTTCGGTGAGCGCCTGGTACAGGGGTCGCTGACCTACTCCATCATGACCGGCCTGATCGCCTTCGGTCCGCCCATCCAGGCGAACTACGGGATCAACAACCTTCGGTATCTCACGCCGGTGCACATCAACGACACCATCTACGTCACCGCCGAGGTCCTCGCCAAGAAGGACAAGGACGACAAATACGGCGTCATCACCCTGCTGATGAAGGCGCTCAACCAGAACGGCGACGTGTGCCAGAAGAGCGAATGGAGCCTGTTGATGCTGCGCAAGCGCGAGGATCTCGAGGCCCTGGTCGGCGCGTCGCTGCCTACCGAGCGCGCTAAGAGCTAAGTATGTCGTCTCGCGGACGTCGCCGTCGCGAACCAGCGCTGGGGCGCATCATCCCCCGCGCGGCGAAGGCGATGTTCGGCGAGATCGACCGCCAGAAGGTGCTGTCGTCGCCGTAGGTCGCGGCATAGTCGTGGACACAATCGACCGGGAGCGGGACGATCTACTCGTACAGCACGGTCATGCGTGGACCGACGCCCCGTCTGGACCACGATCGTGCCGTACACGGTCGGCTTCGTGCAGTTGGTCGACGGCTACACCTTGTTCGCACAGATCGACGGCGAACCCGACGCCGTCGCGATCGGAAGACCGATCACGACGCGTTTCGTACAACGTGGGGAGCAGAACTCCCCGAATTCACCATGACGGACCACCAGTAGGAGCAGTGACATGACCGGACCATTGGACGGTGTGCGCATCCTGGACCTGACATCGAACTTCATGGGCCCGTACGCGTCGCTCCTGCTCGCCGACATGGGCGCAGACGTCTGGAAGATCGAGTCACGGGCCGGCGATACGACTCGCGGTGTCGGCCCGTCCCGCAACCGCGGGATGAGCGCGATCTTCCTGCACCTCAACCGCAACAAGCGCAGCCTCGTCCTCGATCTCAAGTCCGCCGGCGGCGGCGCCGCACTCGAGCGGATGATCGGTTCCGCCGACGTGCTGCTGTACAGCTTGCGGCCACAAGCGATGGCCAGGCTTGGGTTGAGCTACGAGGACGCCCGCGCGATCAATCCGCGGATCATCTACTGCGGCTGTTTCGGATTCGGACAGAACGGCCCCTACGCCGACCGGCCGGCATACGACGACCTGATCCAGGCAGCGGTCGGTATGCCAGTACTCCAGGCCCGTAAGGCAGGTCCGCCGACCTATGTGGCCACCGCCATCGCAGACCGCGTCGTCGGCATGGCTGCGAGCACGGCCGTGTCGATGGCACTGTTCCGGCGCGAGAAGACAGGTGTCGGTCAAGAAGTCCAGGTACCGATGTTCGAGACGTTCGCACATTTCGTCATGGGCGACCACCTGTACGGGCACACGTTCGATCCGCCGATCGGCGATTGGGGGTACGGCCGGATGATGAACCCGGACCGCCGACCGTATCGGACGCTCGACGGCGGCTACCTCGGGGTGAACGTCTACGTCGACAAGCATTGGCAGCGCTTCTTCGAAATCTCCGGTCACCCGGAGATGGTCGAGGACCCGCGTTTCGCCGACATCAACGGACGGACCCAGAACATCGGCATCCTGTACGAGTTCCTGGGGCAGGTGTTCGAAACTAAGACGACCGCGGAATGGATGAAGCTCCTGACCGAAGCGGATATTCCGGTCATCGAGATGAACACCCCGGAATCGTTGCTGCACGATCCACACATGAGGGAGGTCGGCTTCTTCGTCGACCAGGACCACCCCTCGGAAGGCCCGCTGAAGACGATGGCGATTCCGCAACAGTGGAGCGAGAGTCAGCCGGACCTGCGGTACCCGGCGCCGCGCCTCGGCGAACACTCAGTGCAGTTACTCACCGAAGCTGGTTTCGATCGCGGTGAAATAGACGAGTTGCTGAATTCCGGCGCCACGTACACACCCGAAGTGCGCGCCGCACATTCGGCCGGCTGACCACCAAGGAGGAAGACGATGCAGCGTGATCTGCCGTTATCGGGAGTTGTCGTGGTCGAGCTGGGCGACAGCGCCTCGGCACCGTTCAGTGGGAAAATCCTCGCGGAACTCGGCGCCGAGGTGTGGAAGGTGGAGCGTCCGACGGGCGACTCCGCCCGCGGCTGGGGGCCGAGCACATGGAAGGGCAGCGGCGCCGCGTTCCATGCGCTCAATCGCGGTAAGCGTTGCATCAGCATCGACATCAAGGATCGAGATCAGCTGAAGACGCTGCACACACTGATCGCCGAACGTGCGGACGTCTTCATCCACAACCTCCGGCCGGGTTCCAGCGCGAAGTACGGGCTGGACGCCGACAGCCTCCGGGTGACCAAGCCGGAGTTGATCTATTGCGAGATCGGCGCGTTCGGACATGCGGGTCCGCTGAACACCCTCCCCGGATACGACCCGCTGATGCAGGCATTCTCCGGAATCATGAGCATCACGGGCGAAGAGGGACAGCCCCCCGTTCGGGCAGGGGTGTCCATCATCGACTTCGGGTCCGCGATGTGGGCGGTGATCGGCATCCTGTCGGCGCTGCACCGCCGTCAGGTGAAACACGCCGGTGCGACGGTCAACGCGTCGCTCCTCGAGACCGCCATGGCATGGATGTCGATCGGCGTGGCGAACTACAACGCCGACGGCGAACCCGGCGGTCGCCACGGGTCGGGTGTCGCTTTCATCGTCCCGCACCGCGCCTACTCGACCAGCGACGGCGATCTCATCGTGAGTTGCGCCAACGACCCGCTGTTTGCTCGCCTCTGCGCCGCACTCGGACATCCGGAATGGTCGACCGACGACCGCTTCGCCACCAACGCTGGACGGTTGCAGAACCGGGCCGAGATCGACCGGCTGATCGGTGAGCAACTGGCAAAGGAAACACGTGCCCACTGGCAGGAACTGCTGCAGGATGCCGGCATCCCGGCGGCACCCATCCAGACCACCGCCGAAGTGGTCGCCCACGAGCACACCCATGCGCTCGGGATCATCGGCGCGCCGTCGGACGACGAGATCGGACTGGTCGGCCTGCCCCTGTCGTTCGACGGTCGGCGCCCGCCGCCCCTGCACGCAGCCCGCGACATCGGCGCGGACAACGACCACCTCCCCGAGGTGCTGAAGACCCGGTCTTGACCTATCTTCCGCCGACCTGACCCTCATCAGGTCTCGTCGTTTCGTAGTTCGACAGTTCGATCAGGTTTCCGTCCGGATCACGGATGTACACACTGGTCATCAGGCCCAGCGCGCCGTGTCGCAGGACGGGGCCAACTTCGACCCGTACATCCCTGTCGGCGAGCTGACCGAGCACCTCGTCGATGGGCTCGTCGACGATCAGGCAGACGTCCGCACTTCCGGGTTGCGGGTGCCGCGCATTCGGCTGCACCTCGCATTTCTGCTGATGCAGATTGATCTTGCTGCGACCGAAGAGCAGCGCCCGGCGATCCTCGCCGTGGCGATGTTCGGACATACCGAGCACTGTCGAGTAGAACTCGACGGTCGTAGGAATATCGGCAACTGTCAGGACGAAATGGTCGATGTGCGCAACACGCATCAGCCTCTCTCCGCTCTCGCTCGTAGGTCAGAGCTCCGTTCACCACGAGATCGTGGTGATTGTCGCCGCCATCAAGAACATTTCTGAATTACGAAAATATTCAGACGAAAGTCATGATTCGTGAAAATGAAATCGTGGAAAAGGGCATGGATCCGGGCGAGATTCGGCCTCGCCCACCAAGCCGAGAAAGCACTCTAACCCATGACTGTCACAACACAGATCGACCGGGAGGACTGGCGACTCTACGCGCGTTGCCGTGGGATGGACATCGCGGTCTTCTATTCGAACAGCGATGACGCTCGCCCCTCGCGACGCGGGCAAGAAGAGGTCGCCAAGACGATCTGCCGGCAATGCCCTGTAATCGCTGAATGCCGTGAGAGCGCAATCCGCTTCGGGGAACAGCACGGCATTTGGGGCGGCCTCAATCCGAAAGAGCTGCGGGCCGCCCGTAAGTGGAGTCGATGGGATCGGCACTCTACCCGCTGTGGGCGCGAATGACTGCGGCAATCGGTGCCGTCGTCAGTTCCCCACACATGCATGGTGGTGCTGACAGCACCTCCCACAGGAACTTCGAGGTATTTAAAATCAGGAGGGAAGCTACGGGAGCGATTACGAAATGTGGCGACCTGACCGAGTGGCCGGACGACGCAGCGAAGACTTGCTGCTTCACCGCTTCAACGGACGCGCACCCATTTCGGACTCACTCGGCCCCGCAGGCTCGGCGAACGCCGCGCCCCGAACCCGGAACCCGGAACCCGGAACCCGTACCGATCCTTACGCCGGGACATCTATCGCTTCTCACCGCCATGAGACCAGGAGGGACAAATCATGATCAGCAACGAATCCCACTACATCGGCGGACGATACCGAACCGCGCACTCCACTTCGATGATCTCGGTCGTCAATCCCGCGACGGAGGAGACCTTCGCGTCCATCGTCGACGGTGACGCCACCGACATCGCCACGGCCGTGCAGGTCGCCGAGGAGGCAGGGGCCACGTGGGCTGCGACAGCACCGTCCGAGCGAGCCGCTTCCCTGCGCCGCCTGGCCGACACCTACGAAGAGCGTATCGACGAGATCGCCGCGCTGGTGACACAGCAGAACGGCACCCCGATCAGCGTGTCCCGGGCGATGCAGCAGCAAGTTCCGCTGTACTACCGGTATTTCGCATCGCTCGCCGACACTCTCGTCGAAGAGGAGCCACTGGAAACGTCCATCGGTGACGCGCTGTTGCAGCGGCGGCCGGTCGGCGTGGTGGGGGCGATCACCCCCTGGAACGGCCCCCAACCCCTGCTTGCGTGGAAGATCGGACCGGCACTCGCGGCAGGATGCACCGCCGTGATCAAGCCGGCACCAGAAACTTCGCTCGATGCTTTTCTCTTCGCGGAAATCGCCACCGAAGCGGGAATCCCCGCCGGCGTCGTCAACGTCGTCACTGGAGGCCGCGAGACCGGCACCGCGCTCGTCGAGCATCCACTCGTCCGCAAGATTGCGTTCACCGGGTCCACGGTCGCCGGCAAGGCCATCGCCGAGACCTGCGGCAGGGACCTCAAACGGGTGACACTCGAACTGGGCGGCAAGTCCGCCGCCATCCTGCTCGACGACGTCGACCTCGACGCCTTCAAGCCATTCGTGGCAACCGCGTGCTCACCGAACACCGGCCAGATTTGCCGGTCCCTGACCCGGGTGCTCGCACCCCGGTCCCGGTACGAAGAAGTAGTCGACGCTGTCAGCGCCGCGATGAGCGAGATCCCGATCGGCGATCCCACCGATCCCGCGAACCTGTTCGGCCCCCTGGTGTCCGAACGGCAGCGGGATCGCGTCGAGTCGTACCTGGAGCTGGGACAACGCGAGGGGGCGAAGGTCGTCGTCGGCGGGGGCCGCTCCACGGCGAACGACCGGGGTTTCTACATCGAACCGACCGTCTTCCGTGACGTCACCAACGACATGCGCATCGCCCGCGAAGAGATCTTCGGCCCGGTCCTCGTCGTCATCGCCTACGAGAACGAGGACGAGGCCATCGCCATCGCCAACGACTCCGAGTACGGCCTCGGCGGCGGGGTCTTCTCCCCGGACCGCGAGCACGCCACCGCCGTCGCCCGACGCATCGTGACCGGCACGATCGGAGTGAACAGCGCGTCGTTCCCCACGGAAGCACCATTCGGCGGCGTCAAGAACAGCGGCATGGGCAGAGAACTCGGGCCCAGCAGCCTGGAGCCGTATCTGGAGCTCAAGACGATCTTCCGGAGCGTCTGACCGTCCAGACACCGAAGGGAGCACAGTGCGGAAACGTCCCGTGACAGGCGCGGCCCGGGCGGAACGCTCGGCGGAACCGCGGCGGGTAATGCACCGCGCGGCACTCGGCCGCGCTGCGCTGCGGGGGCTGAAGCCCGGACCGCCCCTCGCGGATCCCGCCCGTCTGCTTCGCGTGGCAGTCGGCATGATCGTCGCGGCGATCGGCGGCTACTTCCTGCACGACTTCGAAGAGCAGGTCCTGATCTGCGTCGGTGCGTTCGTCGCGGGCATCGGATCGTTGATGCCGCACAACCGCTCACGTCTGGGAGCAGCCGTCCTCACTGGAGCAGCCGAGATCTTCGCCGCGGCCGCCGGGATTCTCTTACACGGGCTGTGGTGGCTCATCCTCCCCCTGCTCTTCGTCGGCTTGTTCACGGCCGGAATCCTGCGCGCAGTGGCGATGAGCATCAGCATGCGGTTTCTCGTCGTCACGATCATCTTCGTCGCTTTCGCCGAGATCACCCCGTCCCTGCCGGTCGGTGTCCGTGAGATCGCACTGTTCGCCGCCGGCGTCACGATCATGCTCATGGCGCAACTGCTCCCACCGTACGAACCCCGCCATGCAGAACAACGCCGCGCCGTCGCATCGCTCTACGGCGCGTTGGCCTCCGGGGGGCCCTATGGTCCGGCGCTACTGGCTGCCGACCGAAGCCTTGCCCTGCTTCGCGGGCGCCGCCACCGCGAGATCGACCACCTCACCGAACTCGTCGAGCGTGGGGAGGAAATAGCCCAGTTGCTCGAGGCTGAGAACAATCGGGGCGACGATGTGGCCGCCCCCTGGCGAGCAGCTGTGTCCGAGCATCTGCACACGATCGGAGACGCCATCCGGCGCCGCCGACCCGAACCTCTCCCCTCGGATCTGGCGGTGACGGCCGGGCAGGACCGATTGCAGCGCAGGCTGATCGACGCGATCAGGTCGGCGGTACGGACCACCGCCTACGCCCCTGCCCCCGTTCCGTCGGACGAGCGTCGACCACCGAACTCACTGGAACTCGTCCGTGACGAATTGCATCCGGCATCACCGATCGTCCATCACGCGTTGCGGCTCGCGGTCACCGGTGTCATCGGCCAAGTGATCGGCGTCGCGATCGGTGCCTGGGTCGGTACGCAGGTGCTTCTCCACGGACACGGCTTCTGGGTTGTCGTTGCGGTGGTCCTGATCCTGTTCCCCGACTACGGAGAGACCTTTGCGCGCGGCATCGGCCGTACCGTCGGTACGCTCGCCGGCGCCGCCGTCGGCCTTGCGTTGTCGTTCCTCCCCCCGGATCCGATACTGCACACCGTCACGCTCATCACGCTGTTCCTCGGCTATCTCGCATTCCGCAGCTGCGGCCAGCCCTGGACCATGCTGTGGGTCGTGGCCTGGATTTCGGCATTGACGGTCGGTCCACTCGGGGCGGTGACCCGCAGCGTCGAAACAGTCATCGGCTGCGCTCTGGCATTCGCCGCGTACATGCTCGCGCCCACCTACCAGCGCAAGCGGCTCAGCGAGTTGCTCGCGGTATGGGCGCGAGCCGAAGCGGATCGCCTCGACGCGCTCGATCGGCTATTGGCCCAGCCGCAGGAGAACCACCGGCTCGAGGTCGCCAGGGCGACCGTGCGCAGTAGGTTGGCTCGACTCGAGATCGTCGAGGCCGCGGACCAGGCCCAATTCGAGCCCGACGACAAGGCCGGACGCTGGACGAACGAAGACATTGCGCGGGCCGCCCAGGCTGTCGTCGAGATCGGGCGGCAGGTTTCGGTCCTGGTCGCTCTCGCGCCCGGCTCGGACCGGGGCAGCGGCCCTCAGCTGCGGCAAGAGACGGCATTGCTCGCGTACAAGCTCCGAGACCTGGCGGCCCCCATCGAGCTACACGAAACCGTGGCGCCCTCAGATCCGGCTCGCCCGGTTCCGAACCGGCGGCAGGACCACCCCGCGCTCGACCCGGATCTGCAGATCGCCATCGACAAGGCCACCGACTCGATGTCTGTGCTGGGCGCGACCCTGGCGAAACAGCTCAGCTGCCTCGGCGTGTGAGGCAGTCCGGTTATCGTCCGATTCGACGGTGCGGCGTGTCGAGTGACGCACCACGCCGAGCCTGGTGTGACTCGCGGCGACCCTGCAGCGTCTAAGCTGAGACCTTTGTCCTCGGCGGGCAGTGTCTTCGCCCAGCTGGCGAGAACGAGCAGGCCCTCGTAGTGGAGGTTCAGGTCGCCGACGATCCGGCTGCGGAGTCGTGGCGGACTTGTGCCACGAGCGTCGGCACGGTGACGTCCTTGGCGTAGCCGAGCGGAGACAACTCGTCGAGATCGAAGCTGGTCAGCTTCTTGATCTCCTGTGCGACCATCTCGACCCCACCGGGGATGCCGCTGGTCGCCACTTCGATCATGGGCCGCAACGACACCGGCTGGACCGCCACCATAGCCGTAATCCCTCGAACTCCTCGGGGTGCTTCGATATGGCCACGATCGTGGAGTCCGCGCCCAGGCAGCGGCTGAGCAGCCCGAGGTACGAATTGTCGATGCCGCAGGCGAGTGCGCCCGTAGCGCAGGGAACCGATGACGTCACGGTATTCGAGGAGGCCGATCCCGACGATTCCGCCGTCCGAAATGACCCGTGATCGGCCCGCCCCGTGAAGGGACGGAGCGTCCGACTCAGAAGGGGTCTTCGGTGTTCCCGAGGTCCTGGGGGGATCCAGTCGCGGGGAAGTGCGCGTCCAGGTCACGTGACGCTGTTCGGGAAGGAGACTGGGTGGGTTACCGTCTCGGGCATCGGTAACCCACCCCGGGTCAATTTCAGAGGTGCTTCGTGTAGAAGGGAATCAGCTTGTCGAGGGCGATCTTGACGGGTTCGGGCTTGTCGTAGAGGTCGTAGTGCGAGAATCCTTCGGCCACAACGAGTTCCTTGTCCTTCGAGGCTGCGCGTCGAATGATTTCCAGGCCGTCGCGGTACGCCCCGAACGCGCCGGGTTTGTCACCGACCACAATGCACATCGGCTGGGTCAGGAGCACTTCGGCGCGGTTGAAGGCATCCCAGCCGACTGCCGTGGCCTGGTGGGAGAACAGCGATCGATTGAGACCGTGCGGTTTCTGTCCGCGGTCGGTGCGGTAGTACTCGGTCGCCTCGTACACATCGATCTCGGTCAGACCCTTCTCCTTGGCGACCTCCGGAGAAGGCGGCAGCAAGTCGTCCACCCGCAACTCCGCGCCGCGCGCTTCGGCAGTGCGCTGCGCAGCCATTGCCTCGAGTGCCCCGATGGGGTCGTAGCCGGTGAACGACTCGTGCATCAGCCGACCGTAGTTCGCGCCCGTGACCGTACCCAGGGCCTTGATTCGGCGCTCAGTCATCGTGGCGTTGACTGCGTAGCCGCCCGCGCCACAGATTCCTAGAACGCCGATTCGATCGTCGTCCACGTAGGGCAGCGTGACCAGGTAGTCGATGACGTAGCTGAAGTCCTGGACCCGGAACGTGGGGTCCTCGATGAAGCGCGGCTCGCCGCCGCTGGCGCCCTGGAAACTCGCGTCGAACGCGAGGACCACGAACCCCTCCGCGGCAAGGGCGCTGCCGTAGACGCTGCCCGACGTCTGCTCCTTGCAGCTCCCGATGGGATGGGCGCTGATGACGACCGGGTATTTGTTGGACTTGTCGAACCCCGGAGGGAAGTAGATGTCCGCTGCGATATCCCAGTACAGCGCCTTGATGCTCACGGTCTCGATGTTATCGGTCATTGTGGGGTGCCTTTCTTGTGTGCGTGTGTTCTGTTCGGTGACGTAACTGCTCACCGGGGGAACGGGTTTGGAGCGGGCATTCACATGAATGCGGGCCGGTCCCCGTCTGTCCCCGGTTTGTCGACACCGAGGTTCGTCCGGCTCCATTTACCGGGGGAGCTGATGATGTCGGCTATCAGTGCGGCAACGCTCCTGCGGGAGACCTCTGTGCCCTTGAACGGTTCATCCCGTTGCGTGACCTCGTAGGAGATCTCGTCGTTGTCGGTGAGCCAGGCAGGCCGCAGGATCGTGTAGTCGAGTGTGGACGCCTCGATCGTGTCGGCGGCCGCGCGATAGGTGTCCAGGACGCTGCCGATCTGGCGTCGATTCCATTGCCCGAACGGGCCGGGTACTTCGTCATAGATGCCGAGAGCGGTCACGAAGATCAGGCGTTGCACCCGCTGGCTCTGCATCGCCGCGACGATGCGCTCGGCTTGGGTGTCGATCTCACCTGCGAGATTTGCGTAAACGATGTCCTGACCGCGCACGGCCCCGGCCACTGCCTTCTCGTCGCGTGCATCGCCCTCGACGATCCGTGCGGTGTCCGGCGCACCAGCGAGTCGACTCGCGTCGCGCACGAACAGGGTCAGGTGCAGTCCCTTCTCGGCGAGCATTTCGACCGCCCATCGTGCGATTCGTCCGTTGGCGCCGATCATCAGCACCTTCGTCATTACGATGTTCCTCCTGGTCGCGTGTGTTCTGCCGCCGCACCGAACGAACCCCGTCACCTGTTGCGGGCGAGCAACTCCCGAACTGTGCCGGTCGCATCGGGTGGGTTCCTGCGCCACCGATATTGCCTCACTCCATGGGACGGCACAGCGGCCAATTTTGTCCAGGGACAAATTGTCCCCCTATCCGTGGTCCAGGTTTGTTTGCCATCATTCGTTAGGTGAACGTGCACAACGAGCAGGTCGAGCGCCGCACGGAGATCGGTGACTTCCTCAAGACGAAGCGTCTGGCCCTGCAACCAGAGGACGTCGGTCTGTCCCGGGACTCCAGTCGGCGCCGTCGAGCGCCGGGCCTCCGACGGGAGGAAGTCGCGGCATTGGCGGCGATCAGCACCGACTACTACGCCCGCATCGAGCAGGGGCGCCGTGGGGCGCCGTGGCCGACCCTGGAAACCATCGCCAGCGCGTTACGTCTGGACCGGGCAGGCCGTGACTATCTCCTCGAATTGTCGATGCGCCCTGCGGCACAGCCGCGTCAGCGCAAAGCGCAGCGCGCATCCCCACATCTCCTGCGACTACTCAACGATCTCGCGACGACGCCGGCACTGCTTCTCGGCCGGAGGATGGACGTGCTCGGATGGAACGCGATGGCGGCCGCGTTGATGGTTACCGATTTCGATCAGTTGCCTGCGCGCCAACGTAATTACGTAAGAATGGTCTTCACCGATTCCGCGGTTCGGCGGCTCTATCCGGACTGGGAAGAGACTGGTCGGCTCTGCGTCGCGCTGCTCCACATGGAAGTCGCGCGTGATCCACACGACCCGCGACTCACGGAACTTGTCGGGGAGTCGTCCATTCAGGACGTCGACTTCAGGCGCTGGTGGAGCGACCATCAGGTCGCGATACGCAACCGCGGTGTCAAACGGTTCGACCACCCGGAGGTCGGTGAGATCACCCTCGACTGGGACACGCTGGCATGTGTGGGCGACCCCGACCAGCAACTCATCACCTGGAGTGCAAAGGCCGGGACGATTTCGCACGACCGACTCATGGCACTTTGCCCAAAGCATTGACGAGCACGCTCTGCCGGTTCACTTCGACATCTGGGGAGCGTTGCTGGTCGGAACAGAGTTGGCGTGTCTGCTCGCCACGGTCGGCGAGGGCGGGCGGTGGGGGTGGACGTGCCCGTGGACCGTCGGATTCTCCGTCGCGCCACTATTCTTCCGGCGGCGTGGGCACTCCTCGAACTACGGACTGACCATCCATTGATCAAACTGCGCGCACTACGCGACACGGATGCGCTGCTCGCCAACGGCACCGCTGTCGGCCTCGGCGCCGCCATCACCCTCGACCGCTGGCGTGCGCGACGGTGTCCGTCGCGCTAGTCACCACGGTTCGACCCACCAGCATCAGAAGGCCTACGGATGCCGATCAGTGAAGGGTGAGCCCTCCTGTGGGGCTGAGTACCGCGCCCGTCAAATACATCGATTCGTCGGACGCAAGAAAACTCACCACGTCACCGATATCCGGAGGTGAAGCGATACCAAACGGCGCCTTCTCGACTATCTTTTCGTACTGCCGACGGTGCGCCACGGAGACGGCGTCATCGTGATCGAACGCAGCCTGCCACGACGGCGTGTCCCGGACGACGGTCACGCACACGCAGTTGACTCGGATTCTGTCTCTGGAGAGTTCCTTCGACAACAGCTTGCTCACCTGAATCAACCCAGCCGAGAATGCTGCGATGCCCGTCTGCCCCGGCGTCGGTGCACGTCCGCCCTCAGAGGTAACGAATACCACAGACCCACCGTTCTCCCGCAGGTACGGCACCGACGCCTGCACCACCGCCAGCTTTCCGAGCAAAGCTTGACCTGCGAAATTCGTGACCCGTTCCAGATCGATGCCTGCGAACGGCCCTCGGACCTTCGGATCACGCGCCTGCTCGTCGAACCCCCCGGCATTGGGCACGACGATGTCGATACGACCAAACCGCTCGACGACGGATTGGGCCAACGTCCGCATGTCGCCAGGTGACCCGACATCCCCGGATTGGAAGTGCGCACTGCCGCCTGCCGCACGGATCTCGTCGACCACGTACGCAGCTCGCTCCTCGCTGCGCCCGTTGACAATCACAGTCGCTCCGCGGGCGCCCAATCCAGCGGCAATACCGCGCCCGATCCCTCCGGACCCGCCGGTGACGATCGCGACTTTCCCGTTGAGGTCCGACACCGCTCGCCGACTCATCGGGCACCCACCACATCGCGCTGTCCGACCTCGCCGGTCACCGCACCAGATGCGAGGAGCGTGTCGATTTCACCTTCACTCACTCCGGCCTCACGCAAGAGTTGAACCGAGTGCTCTCCGAGCCGTGGCGCCGGATGTCGGACCGTCGGAGCACAGGAGCTCCATGCCTGGGGGATGCCGAGCGAATTGATCCTGCCCTCGGACGGATGTTCTTCGACAAACGAGAAGCCCGTCTGCCGCAGGTGAGGATCATCGAGTGCTCCTGCGGGAGTGTTCGTCTCGATCGCCGGGACATCCGCAGCCGCCAGATCGGCAAGCCATTCGTCCGCCGGACGTGTTGAAAAGATATCCGACAGAAGGCGCAGCAACTCCGGCATGTTCTCGCCGCGGGCGTGCACGTCCACGAATTTCGGATGATGGGCCAAGTCCGGACGACCCGCGACCTGAAAGAAGCTCCGCCAGTGCTTGTCGATGTAAATGCTGACAGCGACGTACCGCCCGTCCTTCGTCCGGTACGGACGACGGTCCGGATTCATCGTCCGCGCGTAGCCCCAGTCGCCAATCGGTGGATCGAAAGAGTGCCCCCACAGGTGGTCCCCGAGAACCAACTGGGCGAACGTCTCGAACATCGGAACCTGGACTTCCTGCCCAACGCCCGTCACGTTGCGGTGGTAGAGCGCAGCACAGACAGCCATCGCGGTAGATATGCCGACCACCCGGTCTGCGATCGGGGTGGCGACGAACTCCGGGCTACCAACCTTCCGGTTCTGCAATGCAGCCATTCCCGACGCCGCCTGAATCAGGTCGTCATACGCAGGGCGGTCCGCATACGGTCCACTCTGTCCGAATCCGACGGCGCCGGCGTAGACGATCCGTGGATTGATCTCGCGCACGTCGTCGTAGGAGAATCCGAGCGAACGCATCGCTTTCGGACGCATGCTGTACAAGAACACGTCAGCGCCGGCGATCATCCGGCGAAGCACCGACGCGCCACCTTCCGATTTCAAATCGAGCACGATCGACCGCTTGTTGCGATTCAAATGCAGGAAGTTTGAACTCATCCCCACATTCCGCGCCGGGCCAACCCGGCGGATCGTGTCCCCACCGCCGGATTCGATCTTCCATACGTCGGCGCCCATGTCCGCCAGGTGCAGAGAAGCGAACGGCCCCATCACGTTCGACGTGAGATCGAGGACCCTGACGCCTTCGAGCGGACCGGAGGCGGTCATGACACGCTCCGATACATCGTGACGACGCACGCGCCGCCCAGCCCGATATTGTGCTGTAGGCCGATCCGTGCATTTTCGACCTGTCGCTTTCCTGCCGTTCCGCGCAGGTGCCAGACGAGCTCGGCGCACTGCGCAAGACCGGTCGCACCCAGCGGATGGCCCTTGGACATCAACCCACCGGATGGGTTCACCACATACTTTCCTCCGTAAGTGTTGTCCCCGTTCAGAATGAGCTTCTCCGCAGTACCTTCGGCGCACAGGCCCAGGCCTTCGTAGCTGATGACCTCGTTCGGCGTGAAGCAATCGTGCAACTCGACGACGTCGACGTCCTCAGGGCCGACGCCGGCCGACTCGTACACTTCTGCCGCCGCACGGCGCGTCATGTCGGCGCCGACCAGATTGATGAGGTCAACCGAACTGGCCTCGGTGTCGGTGGTCATCGACTGCCCGATTATCTCGACGGCGCCCGTAAGTCCGTGTCGTTGAGCGAAGGCCTTGCTGACCACGATCGCGGCTGCCGCTCCGCAAGTGGGTGGGCATGCCATGAAGCGGGTCAGATACGGGAACAGGGTCGGCGCTTCCCTCACCTGATCGACGGTCAGTGGCTTGGTGAACAGCGCGTATGGGTTGTTACTCGCGTGGGTACGCGACTTGACCGCAACTCGCGCAAAGATGTCCGGATTCGCACCGTACCGCTCGATGTACTCCCACCCGGCCGCGCCGAACGCCTGGATCGCACGTGGAGCATCGGTCGGCAGCTCTGGATGCAGCTCCACCCGACGCTCGTGAATCCAGCCCACCGGAGACGTCCGATCGGGAAAGGCGCTGCCGAGGGCGCCCGGTGTCATCTCCTCGAATCCGAACGCCAGCGCGCAGTCCACGATCCCGCTCTCGACTGCCTGGCGGGCGAGCATGAGCGCGGACGAACCGGACGCGCAGTAGTTGTTCAAGTTGTACACGGGGATGCCGGACATCCCGACCGAGTACACCGCGCGCTGACCACACGTGCTGTCGCCGTATACATAGCCGGCGAACGCCTGCTGTACCAGGGAGTAGTCAATTCCCGCGTCTGCGAGGGCTCCGCGGATCGCCTCCGCAGCCATCACCTCGTAGGGGTCGTTTGCGCCGGGCTTGGCGAATTTCACCATGTTGACGCCGACAACTTGCGCTTTGTCACTCATCTCGGGATCTCCGAACTCTTGTCGATTGTGCAGTACGAAATCGAACCGATCAGTTCATCAAGTGCAGATCGGACTCGGCGACCTCGAACTCGATGCGCAGCAGGGCCTGGCACATGGTCTTGCCGGTGAAGTCGGCGCGCAGGCTACGTGTGGCTCCGCCACCGAGTGCATTGCGCAGAACGAAATTCATCGCTTCCAGGGTGCGCACCTCGTAGCGATCCACCTCGCCCTTGACCATCTCGCCGAAGAAGTCCTTGACCACGTCTGCGGTCAGGTACTCCAGGATCAGCGGGTAAAAACGCTTCTCCTTGGCGATGACAGCGATATTGCAGATGTCACCCTTGTCGCCGGAGCGGGCGTAGGCGATGTCGTTCAAATGGATACGGCTCATGTGGTCACAGTTCCCTAGTTTCGACGGTCTGCGAGATCTCCTCGCGCGGAATCAAAGTCGGCCACAGTGCGAAAACCTCGCGCGGCGGCGGAGTGTTGAGCTGACCGGTCGATCCGATCGGGCCGGTGCCCATCAGCATCACGCATTCGCGAGCTACCTTCGCGGCCTCCGTACGTTCGGCGCACTTCGCCGCGACGCGAATACGGACCTCGTTGATGTCCGGGTCCGGGGCGGGCGACGCCGACCAGTGGCACGAGTTGACGCCGATCATGTCGAACCGGACTTCCTCGGCATCGAGGTTTACCATCTGCAGACGCTTCTCGATGATCTCGATCGACCGCTCGGCCTTTTCGACGGCGTCCGGCCAGGTCACCGACGACTCGGCCTCGCCGATGAAGCCGTCCATGTATGCGATGCCCGCCTTGAGGGTGTCCGGACGTGGCTTGCCCTTGGCGCCCCATACCTTGACACGGTCCTTGGCGACCTCGTCCATCTCAACGTTGGTGAAATCCGTGATCACCTCAGGCATCAGATAGTTACCCGGGTCGTGCACTTCGTACAGGAGGTGCTCGGTCAGGGTGACCTGATTGATGACGCCGCCAGTGCCGTCTACCTTGGTGATGAACAGCTCGCCGTTCTCGTTGACCTCAGCGATCGGGTAACCGATATTCCAGGGCTCGGGCACCTCGCGCCACAGACTCGAGATCCCGCCGCTGCACGCCGCGCCGCACTCGATCAGATGCCCGGCGAGGATGCCGATCGCGAGGTTGTCCCACTCGTCCCACTTCCAGCCGAATTCGTGGACGAGCGGGGCCAGAATAGCCGCGTCGTCGGTCGCTCGATCGGAGATCGATGATGTCGCATCCCGCTTCGAGCGCCTCCACGTAACCGGATGCGCCCGAGTAGACATACGATCCCACGATCCTGTCGCGCACGCGGCCGAGATCCGTGTCGCCGTTGTCGAGGTTGGTGAACTGGACGCCGTTGTCGAGCAGTTCCTCGACCTTGGCCTGAACATCGTTGGTGGTGACGATACCCACCTTGAGTTTGGTGATCCCGAGTTCCTTCGCGGTGGTGAGGATCGTGTCAGCACATGCCTGCGGATTGGCAGCACCCGCGTTGGTCAGGATCTTGATTCCTTTTTCCAGACAGATCGGCAGCACACCACGGACCACAGCCCGGATCGACGGGACATAGCCGCGCGACGCATCCTTGCGCTGCATCTTCTGCAGGGAGGGGATGGTCGGCTCGCCCAGGAAGTCATATGCGAGGTACTGCACGTCACCGTGCTTGGCGATCTCGACTGCAGGGTCCAGATTGTCGCCCCAGAATCCACTTCCAGATCCGACCCGAATCTTCTTCATACTGTGTCCTCTTTCATTGCTGAATGTGTCGTCTCGAGGGCCGCGGCCCGGCTCGCCGAGAAGCTCGTTGAGCTCGGCGTCATCCCGGCCAACGGACCCGACCGCGCACTGGACCGGCGGTCGCTCGCCGTCGTCCTTCATGTGAGGGTCGTCGAGCAGCATCTCCGGGATGTTCATCGCGATAGCCGGGATGTATGCCCGACCGAGGACCTCGACCCATTCGGCTGTCGACTTGGCGGCGAGCACCTTGTGTTCGAGTTTATGACTCCCCCAATCGCCGATCAATTGACTTCTGACGAAGTTCGAATTCAGGATTTCCGAAGGACCCTCTGATTGCCGTGGACCGAATTCGAACTTCGAGATATTTCAATCGATTCGATGCTGCCTCTGATGTTTCATGAGTGTGAGTCGAGTTACATTCCGGCTGCACTCATTCTCCCGACATGAAAGCAACACATGCCCACTTCGCTCACCCCCAGCGCGTCAGCCTCTCGCGGCCCCGGTCTGGTGTTGGCCCTGTGTTTCGCCACCATTCTTGCCGACGGATTCGACCTGATCGTCTTCGGCGCAACTCTGCCCTCGCTCATGCACCAGTGGGGGCTGGAAAAATCTGCACTGGCGGACGTTCACAGCATGACTCTGTGCGGCCTGATGGTCGGCTTCCTCGTCGCGGGCACTCTCGCCGACCGCGTCGGGCGGCGCTCCGTGATCTTGGCCGGTGTCACCTGGTTCTCATTGTTGTGCCTGGTGTGTGCGTTCGCGCCCAGCTTCACGGTCTTCGGAATCGGCCGCGTTCTCTCTGGCGTCGGTCTCGGTGCCGTCGTGCCGGCCGCGGTAGCGCTGGCCAGTGAGTTCGCAACCGCCCGGCGCAAGCAGCTGTTCAATGGAATCACCCTTACCGGATACCCGATCGGCGGAGTCCTCGCCACGGTCGTCGCGCTGATCGCGCTTCCCGGTGCAGATACGCTCACGAAATCCACGCCACCGTCCGAGCACTGGCGGATCCTGTACCTCATTGGCGGTGCGCTGATCGTCCTCGTTCCCATCCTGTATTTCGCGCTCCCCGAGTCGCCGAGCCTCCTCGCTGCGCGTGGCCGCCTTGAGGAAGCACGCGCAGTCGCCAACCGGTTCGGCATTGAGTTCGATGCGACAGACGCCCGCACAGCAGATCAGGCGAAAGGCGGCATACGACTGCTCCTCTCGCGTCGATACCTGTTTGCCACCGCAATTTTTACGGCAGTGATGTTCTGCTGCCAGATACTCGTCTACGGCCCGAACACCTGGCTGCCGAGTATGGCCAAAGAATTGGGTTTCGATGGAACACAGGGCACTCTGGCGCTGATGATGCTGCAGTTCGGTGCGGTAGTGGGCACGATCGTCGGCGCCTTGCTCGTGGACCGGGGTGGTGCCACGCGGACCATAGTCCCGTACTTTCTCCTCGGAGCCATCGCTCTACTGGCGCTCGCGTTCGGTACCGAACTCAGTGCGGCCGGCCTCTTCGTCGCCGCTTTCGCAGCGGGCGTCGGAACCGTTGGCACCAGCACGCTCATGTACGGCGTGATCGCTGCACACTATCCGACAGCAATTCGGGGATCCGCAATCGGATTCTGCCTGGGCATCGGCCGAATCGGTGCGATTCTCGGCCCTCAAATCGGCGCTCTGTTCGCGACGCCACGCGCAGGTCTCCTCGCATTCATGGTCCCTTCTCTCGTCGGTGCTGTACTGGTTCTCGTCCTCGCTGCGAGCACGCGGAATCCCCAGGTGAACGACCGTGCCCAGGGCGACGACCTGGTCGACACCCCGGCATGAGAAGTGTTCGGTTCGTTTCGCCAAATGAAGACTTGGTGGGAGCTTCAACCGTCCTCACCCTCCCGGCATTGATTGCAATTTTTCGAATCGCGGATTCGCATCTCTTCAATTGATCCCACTGCGAGACAGCCCCACTAGTGACGCGATTCACCAAAATCCAGTGAGGGCCGTGTACCACTACTGGCATCGCATTGTTCGACACACCGAGAAACGAAGGTCAGGTACCCACGATGTCGACTGAGTTCGCTGATCCCCTCCGCACGCTTTACCTGGATTGGGTCGCCCGCATGCAGGCCGACCCGGAGATGTCGGTGCAGGTCATGCGCGATATGCAGGAGGGATGGCACACCGTCGCAACCGAACCGAAGGGGGTCAGCTACGAGTCTGTCGACATCGACGGACTCTCCGCCGTATGGAGCATTCCGGCGGACGCCGACGCGACAGCGGTCGTCCTCTACTTCCACGGCGGGGGTTTCATCACCGGATCCGCCCACTCGCACCGGAAGATGGCCGGACACCTCGCAAGAAGAATCGGTTCTCGCGTCCTCCTCGTCGACTATCGACGCGCGCCGGAGCACGCCTACCCCGCTCAGGTCGACGATGCGGTCACGGCGTTTCGGTGGCTTGTCGATCAGGGCTTCGCGCCGAACCGGATTGTCAGTGCGGGTGACTCGGCAGGCGGGACACTCGCCCTCGCTCTCGTAGTGAGTCTCCGAACCCAAGGCCTACCGACTCCCGGAGCAGTGGTGACCTTCTCTCCCGGGCTCGATTGGGACGGCGAGTGGATGGTCAATGAAGAGAACGACATACTCGCGAGTAAGGCCATCATCGTGGCGATGGGCTCACTCGCCTTCGGTGATCGCAGCACCAAGGACCCGCTCTGCAACCCGACGTACGCCGATCTCGCTGGATTCCCCCCGGCGTACCTGTCGGCGGGCGGGCACGAGAATCTGCTCGGCGGCATACGGAAATTCGTCGAGGCGGCCGATGCCGCCGGCGTCGAGGTGACGCTCGACATCGCTCCGAACAGACAGCACGTTCATACGTTCGCGGTGGGCAATGACCCCGAGGCCGACCGGACGATCACCGAATCCGCCGCCTGGGCCCGCGCGCGGTTGGCCTGACAGCCTACGCCTCGTCTGCGTTCGGTCACTTCACACTCGCCCGCCCGGACCGCACGGCCCACTCCGTCAGGAGCGTCCGCCGCCACCGTTACCAGCACTACGCTCAGGAACTGCCGATGAACCGGCCGCAGATGCGCGGAAGCGGATCGGCGGCAAGAGAATTGATAACGCAACCGTCAGCGTGCCGGACCGCAGTTCGGCAACGTCGTGCACGACGGCCCGCGCCCGCTCGACATCGGCCAAGACCTTCTGCGCCGCACACGGCGACGAGATACTCGGCATCCCGGATGTCCACCGCCCGAGTCTAGCCGCCGCGCAGTTCGCCCAGGCCCCGCAACTCGTCGAGGGGCTGGTCGACGAGTGTCGCGACCTAGACCACCTGCCGCCCGTTCGCGCGGAGGCGATTCCAGTCGTCGATGTCGTGATTTATCACCAAGCTCGTGTTGGGCTGACTGCGAAGCAGTTTGAGCTTCTTCAGCGATTCGATCGCGCCGACGGTATCGGAGTCGGCAGGCATGCCGACGCAACAGCTGATGTTGTCCTGGATGTGTGCGACATCGCCGGACAGGACCACCGTGCTCTCGTCCGGCAGGCGAAGTTTCAGCCCGAGCGAACCCGGCGTGTGTCCGGGCATCGACAGCACGACGACGCTGCCGTCCCCGAACACGTCGTGGTCGTATCCGGCAGCACTTCGCACCAGTCGATCCGATCGGCCGCGTCGAGGTCTTCCTGCCGAAAGAAGCCCTTGACGTGATTGTCGGGTGTGCGCGCGTACCGCAGCTCTCCGGATCCGATGTATCCCTGCGCCCCGGCGAAATGCTCCAGGCCGCCGGTGTGATCGAAGTGCAGATGCGAGATCACCACTCGCTTCACGTCGGCCGTGGAGAATCCGAGCGACTCCAGCTGACGATCGAGGGCACGCTCGGCCGGGAATTCGATCATGAACAGTTCCGCGAGCGGGCCGTAGGTGGACGCGGGATCGCCTGCGCCGGCGAGGCCGGTGTCGAAAATGAGTAGTCCGTGCTCCGCGTACTCGATCAGGAACGAGGGCGAGGGCAGCGACACCAGTTCACCGCCCGCACCCAGGATCATGATGCTTTTGTCGACCTTCAGCATGGGTGCGTCGAGCGTCCACAAGTGTTTGATGGTGCCGGAACTGGCCACGTCGTGCCTCCTCGAGCCCGGAAGGGGAAGTCGCGGCACCGTGGGAGCCGCGTCACGCATAATATACAAAGCACCGTGCATCACAACCGGTTTCATATATTCTGTACTATGTATTCATAGTGCGGGAATCAGTCGGAGGTAGCAGATGACACCGACCACCGGTGTTCAGGCATTGAAGGAACTCGTCGAGCCGGAACGACTCCTGATCGACGGTTCGTGGGTGCCCGCGGCCGAGGGCGCATCGTTCCCCGCGATCGATCCCGGCACCGGAGAACAGGTGGCCAGGGTGGCCGAAGGCACCGAGGCCGACGTCGACGCCGCGGTGGCCGCCGCGCGCCTCTCGTTCGACGACGGGCGCTGGCTCCGATTGTCGGGCCAGCAGCGGTCGCTGATCCTGTGGCGCATCGCCGACCTGCTGGAGAGCCGGGCCGACGACCTCGCCGCGCTGGAGAGCATGGATGCCGGCATGCCGGTCTCCCAGGCGCGCCTCATGGTCGGTGAGGCCGTCAATCAGTTCCGGTACTTCGCAGGCTGGGCAGACAAGGTCGAGGGCAAGAGCGTCGAGATCGGCCCTGCCGAAATGCGATTCCAGGGATACACCCGCAAGGAAGCGGTCGGGGTGGCCGCGCTGATCGTGCCGTGGAACGCGCCCATCGTCGCGACCGCGCAGAAGCTGGCACCGGCGCTCGCTGCCGGATGCTCGTGTGTGCTCAAGCCCTCCGAGGAGGCGTCCCTCAGCGCGCTCGCCGTCGGCCGACTGCTGCTCGACGCCGGAGTGCCGCCCGGCGTCGTCAACGTCGTCACCGGATTCGGGCCGCGGGTCGGTGCTCCGCTCGCCGCGCACCCCGGCGTCGACAAGGTGAGTTTCACCGGGTCGACCCAGGTCGGCAGGCAGATCGTGCACGCCGCCGCGGGCAACCTCAAGAAGGTGTCACTCGAACTCGGCGGCAAGTCGGCGATGATCGTGCTGCCGGACGCGGACCTGGACACCGTGATCCCCGGCGTCGCCACCGGAATCTTCTGGAACTCCGGCCAGATCTGCACCTCCGGATCCCGGCTGTTCGTCCACCGGGACATCGCCGACGAGGTGGCCGACGGGGTCGCCGAGTTCGGTCGAAACCTGAAGGTCGGCTACGGGACCGACCCGGACGCCGATCTGGGACCCCTCATCTCGCAGCGGCACCTCGACCGGGTCCACGGATACGTCGAGAGCGGCGTCGCGTCCGGGGCACGGGTTATTGCCGGCGGCAACCGAATCGGCGACACCGGCTACTTCTACGAGCCGACCGTGGTGGTCGACGCCGACCCGTCGATGGCGATGATCCGCGAAGAGATCTTCGGTCCGGTGCTCGGCGTCGTGACGTTCACCGACCTCGACTCCGCGGTCGCCGCCGCCAACGACACCGAGTACGGACTCGCGGGCAGCGTCTGGACCCGCGACGTCACCCGTGCCCACTCGATCGCTCATCGGCTGCGGGCGAGCCGAATCGGCATCAACGTCCACCGCGCGGGCGGTGTGCAGATGCCGGTCGGCGGATACAAGCAGTCCGGCTGGGGCCGCGAGAACGGCGCCGAGGCGCTCGCCGAGTACCTCGAGACGAAGTCCGTGGTCACCCGGCTCGCCGACTGACCATCACATCCCGTTCACCAACCCCAAGGAGAAGCATGAGAACTCGCGGCGCAGTCATCCGGCAGGTCCCCGGCGAACTGGAGGTGATCGACCTCGAACTGGAAGATCCCCGCGACGACGAGGTCCAGGTCAAACTCGTCGCGAGCGGCATGTGCCACTCCGACGACCACCACGTCACCGGGGACATCCCCGTCGGCATGTACCCGTTCGCGCTCGGCCACGAGGGCGCGGGCATCGTGACGAAGGCGTCCCCCAACTACAAGGGAATCGAGGTCGGCGACCACGTTGTCTTCTCCGCGATCCCGTCCTGCGGCCATTGCCGCTGGTGCTCGAGCAACCTGCAGAGCCTGTGCAATCTCGCCGCGGGCATCCTCGCGGGCCCGCGCTGGACGGACGGGACGTTCCGGGTGCGGACGACCGACGGAACCCCGGTCGGGCAGATGTGCGGCATCTCCACGTTCCTCGAGACGACGACGGTCTCCATCAACTCAGTCGTCAAGATCGACATGAACATTCCGCTCGACAAGGCCTGCCTCGTCGGCTGCGGCGTGAGCACCGGCTGGGGATCGGCCGTGAACCTCGGCAACGTCGAACCCGGGCACACCGTCATCGTGATGGGCATTGGCGGACTCGGCTCCGCCGCACTGCAGGGTGCCCGACACGCAGGCGCGTCGCACGTCATCGCCGTCGACCCCGTCGCCTTCAAGCGGGACAGCGCCAAGACGTTCGGTGCCACCGACGCCGTCGCGACCATCGAGCAGGGAGCCGAACTCGCCAAGCAGTACACCGACGGTCAGGGCGCGGACGCCCTCGTCATTACCGTCGGCGTCCTCGAGCCCGAGCACGTCGCCCAAGCACTCGCCTCGGTCCGCAAGGCCGGCACCGTCGTCGTCACCGCGGTCGGCGAGCATTCCCGAGTCGGTCTTCCGATCCCGGTCGCCGACCTCACCCTCTCCCAGAAGCGCCTGCAGGGCTGCGTCTTCGGCTCGACGAACGGCACGTGGGACGTCAACAGGCTGCTGAACATGTACAAGGCCGGACAGCTCAACCTCGACGACATGATCACGCGCACCTACCGGCTCGACGAGATCAACCAGGGCTACCGGGACCTGAAGGACGGCAAGAACATCCGGGGCGTCATCCTGTTCGACTGACCACCCGTACACACGAAGGGCCGCTCGGGAACTCCCGAGCCGCCCTTCTTCGTCCTGTGCCTACTCGGCAACGACGAACGCCGGGGACGTCCGGCTCGGCTCGCCGACGACCTGGTCCCGGGTGATGCGGGTGAGAGCGATCGCCGCGACGGCCGCGAGCACGAGAGGCACGATGACCGCGAGGTACATCGCGCGCGGTGTCATGACGCTGAGCGCGTACCCCGCGACGATCGGCGACAGAATGGCACCGCCGCGGGCCACGCCCATCATCGCTCCGTAGCCCTTGGCGCGCGCGAGCACGGGGTACGCCGCCGTCGACGTGGAGGTGAACCCGGACATGGCCGCGAAGGTGCCTGCGCCGAGAAGCCCGGCCATGGTCAGTGCAAACGGTCCCTGCAGTGTGAGTGCGAACCCGGCGATCGCCGCGGCGGACACGGCCGAGGTGATCACCGCGATCCGCGCGCCGGGGAACCGCAGCCCGAACGCGCCGAACAGGCATCCTCCGACCACCGCACCGAAGCTGATCATGATGCCGGCCAGCGCACCGCTCCCCGCGTCGCCACTGGCGTCCTTGATCAGTTGCGGCGTCCAGGTGCCGACGAAGTAGTACCCGGCGGTGAGCATCGAGTATCCGAACGTCAGGAGGAGTGTGCGCGATCGCAGTTCCCGGCCGAGCAGACGGACCTCGCTCTGCGGCGCGGGGATCGCCCGGTCGGGTTCCGTCTTCGTTCCCTTGCGGGCCAGGAAGTCGTCCGATTCGCGGAGGAAGGCGGCGGTCACCACGAACGACAGGACGCCCAGCGCGGCCCCGATCCAGAACATGCCCTGCCACGCCCCGCCTGCCAGTGCCACGAGTCCTGCGCCCGCGAAGCCCGCGAGCGTCGTGCCGAGCGGATAGCCGACCATGACCAGGCCGAGCGCCACACTTCGCCGATTGGGCGGGACGACCTCCTGGCAGAGGACGATGATGACGACGCTGATCGTGCCGATCGCGATGCCGGTGACGAAGCGGGTCACCAGGAGCATCGCGAAACCGTTCGACAGCGCCGACGCGGTCAGGCCCAGGGTGTTGGCCGCGAGGCCGACCAACAGGATGCGCCGCCTGCCGATGACGTCGGCGAAGCGGGCGAGGCCGATCGCGCCGACCGCCATCCCGGCGAGGGCGGCACTGATCAGATAGCCCTTCTCGGGATTGGTCGCGAAGCCCTCCGGCAGGTGCGGCATCGCGAAACCCATCACGAGGACGTCGTATCCGTCCAGCATGTTGAGGAACATGCAGAAGACCACGGATACAATCTGATACGGGCGCATCCCCACGCGCGACGCCCAATCTTTCGATGTGCTCATCAGGTCCCTCTCGCTCGACGCACCGACAGCCGGTGCGACACAGATCACACTCAAAACAATATATGATGTGTCGTGGATTATGTCGACTCCAAATTGTGACCGACCCGACTGCGAGAAATTGCGGCGAGGGCACGAGCGCTCCCGCGCCCGGGAATCGGGCATTTCCGGACGCGGCTCCGGGCTGTGGTCGACCATGCGCGCGCGGATGGTACATTATGTCGAGTCTTTCGAATCCGGGAAGGTGCGACCGACGATGCCCCTGAATGACAGGTCAAGACGACAGCAACTGCCCGAGGAAGTCGCCACGTACGTCCGCGAGATGATCATCTCCGGCGAGGTGCGTGCCGGCGACTTCCTCCGCATCGAGCGGATCGCCGAAGCCGTCGGAGTCAGCACCACACCCGTCCGTGAAGGGCTCCTCGCCCTTCGGAGCGAAGGCTTCGTGGAGATGGTCCCCCGGCGCGGCTTCGTCGTGGCCCCGTTCACGAAGCAGGACGTGCGTGATCTGTTCTGGGCCCAGGCTCAACTGGCCGCCGAACTGGCCGCACGGGCCGCGAAGAACATCACTCCGCAGCAGATCGCCGAACTCGAGGGAATCCTGAAGCAGCACGAGGATGCCATCGCACAGGGCGACACCGAGCGCATCTCGTCCCTCGGGCACGCGTTCCACCGAAAGATCAACTTGATCGCGGACTCACCGCGTCTCGCACGCCTGCTCGGGTCCGTCGTCACGAATCTTCCGAACCGCTTCTACGCCACCATCGAGGGCCACATCACCACGACCCAGGAGGAACACCCCCTCCTGCTCGAGGCCCTGCGGAAGCACGCAGGCAAGAGGGCGAAGACGATCATGGAGTCGCACATCTTGGACGGCGCTGACCACCTGATCGACGAACTCGAGCAGCGCGGGCTGTGGGATACCGACGCCGAGGCGAACGCGGGCTGACCGGCTGCCATATCGTGCCGGTCAGACCTGCTGACGCACCCGGCCGACGAGAAAGTCCTGCAGGTGTGCGGTGAAGACGTCGTTGTCGTCGCCGGCGACCATGTGACCGGCACCGACCTCGACCACCTCCGCGGTGGGCACCAGGTCGCGGATCTCGGCGGCCGCCTCGGCGGTGACCATGTCCGACTTCTTCCCGCGGACCAGCAGGGTGGGCACGGTGACGTTACGGGCCGCCCGTGACAGCCGGTCGACGTCGAAGTTCGCACCGTCCGTCGTGAACTCGAGAAACCGCGGATCCCAGTGCCAGTACCAGCGGCCGTCCGCCCGCCGCCGGAGATTCTTCTTCAGCCCGTCCAGGTTCCGGCGTCGGCGCGGCGCGGGTCGGTAGGCGTCGACGGCAGCGGCGACGTCCTCGAGAGAGGCGAACCCGTCCGGCGCGCCGGCCATGAAGCCCTTCACCCGCTCCCGCCCGTCCGGGTCCACACGGTGCGCGATGTCAACGAGCACCAGACCCGACACCGATCCGGGCCGCTCACCCACGGCGGCGAGCGCCGTTCGTCCGCCCAGGGACGCCCCAACGACGACGGGAGCCGTTCCGATCTGCGCGATCGTCGCGTGGAGGTCGGCGACGAAGAAGTCGAGTGTGTAGCCGGCCTGTGACCATTCACTGTCGCCGTGCCCGCGGGCATCCAGGGTGATCGCCTGCCACCCCGCGCCCGCCAGCCGTCGCGCGGTGCGCTCCCAGGAGTGCCGCGTCTGACCGCCGCCGTGCAAGAGCAGCACGGTTCCTCGATCCCGGCGATGAGACGTCCATCGGTCGCCGATCAGCTTGTCGCCGTGGGCGCCCCGGAACCCCAGAGCCTCTCGTCGGATGGATTCCGCCACGGTCATGCCGCCTCCCGCCACAGTGTGAAACATTATATATACCGATCTCACCGTACACGCGCCGAACGAATCGGCAGGTGGAGCCCCCAGCTCAGCGTCGTGCGCGCAGCACGGTCTCCGAGGGAAGGAATCCGAACCGGGCCCGATACTGCTGAGCGAACCGGCCGGGATGGTAGAAGCCCCAGCGCGCGGCGATGTCCGTGACGGAACCCGAAGAGCCACAGGCGAGATCGAGGTGGACCCGATCGAGCCGGACGCCGCGGAGATAGGCGGTCGGTGACATCCCGACCACTTCACGGAAGCCTGCCTGCAGGGCTCGTTCGCTCACTCCGGCCATCGACGCGAGATCGGCGGTGGTGATGTCGTCTTCCGGATGCCGGTCGACGTAGTCCACGATCTCGCGGATCTTGGACCGCCGGGTGTGGGCGGGTTTTCCGTGCAACTCCGGGGTGAGCTGACTCGGAACCGTCATGAGCAGTTGAGTCATGAGGGCCGATTCGAGTTCGTGGCAGGCAGCGGGCATCGTGGAGATGCCGTCCGGCCGGGAGAGCTCCGCGTACAGGAATCCGGCGGTCGCGACGAGCGCCTGCGCGGCGCTGGACCCCAGGTCGAAGGTCAGGTCGAAGCGGATCGTCTCCCCGATCGGACGGCCCGTCAGTTTCGCCGCGTGCGCTTCGAGCGGGTCCTTCGGCAATTTGATGTGGTACTGCCACGAATCCGCACTCCACTGCACCAGCACGGGCGCCTGCGGGCCGAAGGCCACACCCGCCTCCCCGGCGACAAAGCTTCGGCGCACGCCGCCCTGCTCCACCGTGCTCGCACCGGTGACGGGAAGATTGATGTGGTAGCAGAGACGCATCGGCGGCCCGTGCAGGGTCACCGCGGCTCCGTACGACATCCGGCCGATCGTCACGCGGGGGGCCGGGGCGAGATCGAGCCGGAAATCCACTTCCCGATCGTCCGGAACGTGCACGTCGTGACCCGCGAAAGCCTTTGTGACCTGGGCATGCGCGGCATCGAGATCCGCCGTGCGGAAGTTCAGCTGTCGGTCGCTCACGCGCCGCCACCTCCTGAGACCCGGCGTGGCCGGATTTCACCCACGCCGTCGTAGTACCGGTGGAAATAATACATCATATTGAGACGAACCTGCAGGTAGTCGTAGACGAGCACCGCGCGTGGCGTTCGGAAATTGGATGCCCGCCTTCGCTAGAAGGATTGTGACGTAGATCCCACCCCCATAGCGTCGTGACGACCAGCGCACCTGCGCTCCCGTCTCCGAGAGCACCTGGAGTTGTGCCCACCATGACCGAAGAACACGACACCCCACCCACGCCGGTTCTCGAACGAATCCCCGTCGACGGCGACTGCCCGCGATGCGGCGCCGAGGAACTCCGCCGCTATCCGGTGGTCTCCGAAGGCGGCTGGTTCGAGGTCGTCAAATGCCAGCAGTGCCTGCTGTCGCTGGACCGCTCCCCCTGGTCCCGGCTCGGGCCGATCCAACTTCTCACCGACCTGCTCTGACGAAGGAATTTACGATGATTGCAGTCGATGTCGGCGGCACGTTCACGGACGTGGTCGCGTTGCGCGACGGACAGATCAAGACCGCGAAGGTGACCACCGACTACACCGAGGTGTTCGGACCGGTGCTCGAGGGCGCCGCGATGCTCGGGGTGGCGGACGCGGCGGTGTTCAACCACGCCAGCACCCACGGCCTCAACGCGGTGATCACCCGCCGGTTGCCCAAGATCGCGTTCCTCACCACGGAGGGGCATCGCGACATCCTCGACATGGGGCGGGTGTGGCGCCCGGCGCACGCAATCCTGGACTCACGCTGGCGACGCAGCTTCGGTGACGCGTCCCGGCCGCTCGTCCAGCGGTACCTCCGCCGCGGCATCCACGAGCGGATCACCGCCGACGGCGGCGTCCTGTTCGAACTCGACGAGGCGCAGGCCCGCGCCGAACTGGACGTGCTGCGGCGCTGCGGCGTCACCGGTGTCGCGATCTGCCTGATCAACGCGTACGTGAACCCGGCGCACGAGATCCGGTTGCGCGAACTGGTTCACGAGGTCCTCGGCGACGTGCCCTGCTCGATCTCGAGCGAGGTCTCCCCGCTGGCCAAGGAGTACGCGCGCGCCTCGACGACGGTGATCGACACCCTGATGAAGATCATCTACAGCGACTACACGGCGAAGCTGGAGAAGGGCCTGGCCGACCTCGGCTTCAGTGGAGAGCTCAACTTCGCCGACTGCGCGGCCACGCTGGTGCCGTCGAGTCGCGCAATGGAACTGCCGTTCCGCATCGTCTTCTCCGGTCCGGCCGCGGGCACCGTCGGTTGCGCCCACTTCGGCAGCCTGATCGGGGAAAGGGATCTGCTCTGCGCGGACGTCGGCGGCACGTCGATCGACATCAGTGTCGTTACCGCGGGAGAACCGTTCGTCAACACCAGCTTCGAGCTCGAGCACGACCTCGTCGTGAACGCGTTGGCCAACGACATCTCCAGCATCGGCGCGGGCGGCGGCAGCATCGTCGCGATCGGGCCGACGGGTGAGATCCAGGTGGGCCCGGACAGCGCCGGATCCGCCCCGGGCCCAGCCTGTTACGGACGCGGCGGCACCCAGCCGACCACCACCGACACCTGCCTGATGATCGGGATCATCGATCCCGCCCGGTTCGCGGGCGGCGCGGTGGACCTCGACCCGGCGCTGTCCCGGCAGGCCTTCGAGGATCTCGATTCGGAGTTCACCCTCGCTCAGCGCGTCCGCTACGCCTACGAGATGGCGGTGAACAACATGGCGGAGGGGGTCTTCAACGTCGCGATCAAGAACGGCGTGGACCCCCGCGATTACAGCCTCGTCGCGTTCGGCGCGGCAGGCCCGATGCTGCTGCCCGCGGTGCTGGACACGGTGCACTGCAAGCAGGTAATCGTGCCGCCGAACCCGGGACTGTTCTCGGCACTGGGCCTGCTGTCCGCGGACCAGGTGTTCACCGCCAACCGCAGCGCGTACATGATCCTCACCCCCGACGCGGCACCGACCATCGACGCCCTGTTCGACGAGATGGAAACCCAACTGCGCGAGGGGCTGGACGAGGGAACCGGCGTGACGTTCCACCGCAGCATGGACGCCCACCTCGCCGGGCAGAGCTGGGAGACACCGTTCGTCCCGGTGCCCGACGGCACGATCGACGCCGACGCGATCACCACCATGGTCCAGTCCTTCCACGACACCTACGAGAACCGTTCGAGCAACCGATTCGAGTCGATGCCCGTCGAGGGTGTGACGTTCCGGGTGCGGGCGGTCCTCGACACCCCGAAGGTCGACTATCCCGAGGCCCCGCAGCGCGGTGACACTCCGCTCGAACCCGTCCGGACGACGGTGCTGCGCTACCTCGGCGACATCGACGCCGACGGCGAGGGCGCACAAACCGCCGACGTGTACGACCGCGAGACACTCTGTGCCGGCGACGTACTGGACGGCCCCGCCATCGTCGACGAGGGCCTGTCCACGACGCACATCGGCGCCGGCCAGCGGGCCACCGTCGGCCGCTACGGCGAACTGCTCATCCGGAGGAAGTGAAATCCCATGACCACTCTCGAAACGTCCCCGGCCACTACGGGGACCGAACAGGCTCGCCTGCGCGACATCTCGGACGCCGAGTTCACCGGCGCCTACGGCTGCGACCGGTTCACGGCGGCGGTGATCCTCAACCGGCTGCGGTACGCGGTGGAACACATGTCGACCGGTTTCATGCGGGAGGCGTTCTCGCCGATCATCCGCGACTGGTACGACTTCGCGTGCACCATCAGCGGTCCGCCCCAGCACAACTATCCGATGGCCGTGGTCAGCAACAGCCTCGTGGTATTCCTCGGCACGCTCGGCGACGCCGTCCGCAACACCGTCGAGGAGTTCGGTCCCGAAAACCTCTCCCCCGGTGACGTTCTCATCTGTAACGACCCCTACCGCGGTGGCACTCACGTCAACGACGTGTGCTTCATCCGCCCCGTCTTCGTCGACGGCGAGATCGTCTCGTTCGTCAACATGCGCGCCCACCAACTCGACATGGGCGGCACCGTGCCGGGCGGATTCTCGGCGACGAAATCGAACGTGTACGAGAACGGTCTCGTCATACCGCCGATGCTGTTGTGGTCCAGAGACGAACCGGTGCGCTCGACGTTCAGCCTGATCTTCGACAACACCCGGTGGGGCGGCATGCTGCTGCCCGATTTCAAGAGCATCTACCAGCAACTCGCACTCGGCGAGCGGCTCGTGCTCGAGAACATCGAACGCTACGGCCTCGACGCCTACCTGGGCACGCTGACCTATGCGTGCGACACCTCGGCCGAGCGCATGCGCGACGCCATCGCCCTCGTTCCGGACGGCGAATACACCGGCTCGGCGCTGATCGACGCCGACGGCCTGGACGACAGCATCGATTACACGGTGCAGGTGACGCTGCGCAAGCAGGGCCAGGACATCGAGGTCGACCTGTCCGGCACGTCGGCGCAGGCCCGCACATGCATCAACTGCGGTGTGCTCGACGCCAAGACCGCGGTCGGCGTCGCCCTCACGATGCTGCTCGACCCGGAGGTGCCGTTCACGTCGGGCACCTGGCGCAACATCGACCTCGCCACCCCGCCGGGCACGCTGGTGTCGTCCCTGCCGCCCGACGGCGGGATCATGATGTTCTGGGAAGCCTCTGGCGCCGTCGTCTCCGCCGTGTTCGACGCCCTCAACCCGGCCCTCGGCGAGAAGGGCGTCGCCGGCGACTACGGTTCGACCAACACCCACAACGCCTCCGGTGTGACGGCCGACGGAACGCCGTGGACGAGCGCCACCCAGTGCGGCGGCGAACACGGGCCGTGGGGGGCCACCAAGGAAGGCGACGGCGACAGCTACACCGTCCTGTTCTTCCTCAACAACCTCGATCCCGCCACCGAGACGATCGAGCACGATTCGCCGGTCGTGATGCTCCGCAAGGAACACGCGATCGACACCGGCGGTCCCGGCACGTTCCGCGGCGGCGCCGCGAATCTCAAGGACACGCTGTGGTTGAGCGAGGGCAACCACTACCTGTCGCCGTTCCGCACCAAGGTTCCGAGCGGTGTCGGCGCGAACGGCGGCGAACCGGGCCCGAACGGCGCCATCTGGATCTTCCCGCCGCGTGAGGGCGCGGACGGCCCCGGCATGCTGGGCACCACACCCGAAGTCTATGCAGACAGCGAACCCGTTGCCGGGGTGCTCGACCCCGCGACCAAGGCGCTGGACCCGGTCGACGGCGAATACCACTACTTCGCCAGCCGGCAGGTGTGGCAGACGAAGTCCGGGTCGATCCTGCGGTGCCTGACCAACGGCGGTGGCGGCTGGGGCGATCCGTTCGCCCGCGACCCCGAACGGGTGCTCGCCGACGTGCGCAACGAATACGTCAGCGTCGCCGGTGCCGCCCGCGACTACGGCGTCGTCGTCATCGGCGACCCGAAGTCCGACCCCGAGGGACTGCGCATCGACGTGCAGGCCACCGCAGCGCTCCGCAACCAACCGAACTGAATACGTCCGGACCGAGCAATCGCTCCGAACCGAGGAGGAAAGTCGACAATGCAGGGAATCACGTTTCCGGGGGATGGCCGGGTCGTACTCAAGGAATTCCCCGCGCCTCAACCGGGGCCGGGAGAAGTGGTCGTCCGGATGCGGGCGTCCGGAATGTGCGGCAGCGATCTCCACTTCTACCGAGGTTCGGTGTCTTTCGGGGGGAGCGCCGACACCATCCAGGGTCACGAGCCGTGCGGCGACGTACACGCCGTCGGAGAGGGGGTGTCGCCCGCCACCGCTTCCGTCGGCGACCGCGTCATGATCCACCACTACTGGGGTTGCGACGTGTGCGAGCAGTGCCGCTCCGGATGGCCGCAGATGTGCGATCGCGGAAACGCCCACACGATGAGCATCACCACCCACGGCGGTCACGCACCGTACGCCGTCGTGCCTGCACGGACTCTCCTGCCGCTTCCGGACGGCCTCAGCTACAAGGCGGGCGCCGCGATCGGCTGCGGCACCGGAACGGCGTGGGGAGGCCTCATGCGGCTCGGCGACATCGGCGGAAAAACGCTGGTCGTCTTCGGGCAGGGGCCGGTCGGACTGTCCGGAACGATGCTTGCGTCGGCACTCGGGGCCCGGGTCATCGCGGTGGACGTCAACGATTCGAGGCTGGAACGCGCACGCACATTCGGCGCGAGCGAGGTCGTGAACTCGGCCGAGGTGGACCTGTCCACGACCATCGCCGCTCTCGCCGGCCGCCGGGGAGTGGAGTTGATCCTGGAGACCTCCGGGGTGGCCGGTGCCGACGCGCTGAGCATCCTCGGCAAGTGGGGACGGGCGTGCTTCATCGGGCTTCCCGGTGAGGTCCAGTTCCGGACGGAGGAACAGTACAAGAAGCAGTGGACGATCATGACGTCCTGGACGATGTCGACGATCCAGCAGCGGCGCTGCGCCGAGTTCGTCGTCGAGCACGGACTCCCCATCGACGACCTCTACACCCACAGTTGGTCGCTGGACCAGGCTGTCGAGGCGTACCAGTGGTTCGACAAGCAATCGGACGGCAAGGGCGTCTTCGAATTCTGATTACCGCCCCGGTCACCGAATAGACGACAACGACCGCCTCGGCCCGCAGCCGGACGGGAGGAGATCAATATGCTCACCCAGAACGAAACATCGCGTACGCTACCCGCTTTCATCCAGGGGTCGAAGAAGAACCTGATCGGCGGCAAGTGGCTCGACGCCGCCTCCGGCAGGCAGATCGACACCGTCAACCCGGCGACGGGGCAGGTGCTCTGCCGCATCGCCGGGGGCGACGCCACGGACGTCGACCGTGCCGTCGCGGCGGCTCGCCAGGCCTTCGAGGGCGAATGGAGTCGCTGGACGCCGCATCAGCGCCGCAAGCTGATATTGAAGATCCACGACGTCATCCTCGACCACTTCGACGAATTGGCGATGATCGAGACGCTGGACATGGGAGCGCCGCTGAAGCGGACGGCGGGACTCGCGGAGTGGACCTCACAGGTTCTGCAGTTCTTCGCATCCCAGTGCGATGCCGCGACCGTGTCGACACCCCCGAACTCGCTTCCCGGGGATTTCCTCACCCTCAAGTCCCTTGCCCCCGTCGGCGTGGTCGGCGGAATCATTCCGTGGAACGGCCCGCTGATCGGCCTGTGGTGGATCTTCGGCCCGGCGCTCGCCACCGGGTGCACCGCCGTCCTCAAACCTGCCGAGGACGCGTCGCTGTCGGTGCTGCGCGTGGCCGAGCTGATGATGGAAGCCGGTGTGCCCGACGGCGTGATCAACGTCGTGACGGGATACGGCGCCGATGCGGGCCAGGCTCTGGCGGAACACCCGGACGTCGACAGGATCGCCTTCACCGGATCGATCGGCACCGCGCAGACCATCGTCCGCGCGTCGGCCGGCAACCTCAAGCGTCTGCAGTTGGAGTTGGGCGGCAAGTCGCCTGACATCGTCTTCGCCGACGCCGATCTCGACAAGGCCGTGCCCGGCGCCGCCATGGGTGTGTTCACCAACAGCGGGCAGGTCTGCGTCGCCGGCACCCGGATCTTCGTGCAGCGTTCGATCCACGACGAGTTCGTCGAGCGCATCACGGAGTTCACGAAGTCGATCCGCGTGGGCGACGGGCTCGACCCGAATACTCAGCTGGGCCCACTGATTTCGGAGCGGCAGCTCGATCGGGTCATGCACTACATCGACGTCGGCGGTGGCGAGGGTGCGCGGCTGGCCAGTGGCGGCAAACGTCTCGGCGGCGAACTGGCGTCGGGCTTCTTCGTCGAGCCGACCGTGTTCGCCGGCGCGTCGAACGACATGACCATCGCCCGAGAGGAGATCTTCGGGCCGGTCGCGTCGGTGATTCCGTTCGACGACGTCGACGACGCACTGCAACTGGCGAACGACACCCCGTTCGGGCTGGCGGGCGGCGTGTGGACGCGCAGCCTGTCGACGGCACACAAGGTGTCGCAGAACATCAAGGCCGGGACGATCTGGGTCAATTGCTACGGCGTCCTCGACCCGGCCATCGGTTTCGGAGGCACCAAGATGAGCGGTTACGGCTGGAAGGGCGCCCGGGAGCACGTGGAGGGCTATCTGTACCCGAAGGCTGTCTACATCAACCTCGACTAGCTAGGGCGAGGGCTCCACGACACGCTCGACACCGAGGAGGACCGATGCCCGCGCGCGGTGAATCGATGATCGAGCGAGTCGTCGAGGTGCTCGAGTCGTTCAAGGGGGCGGGCGGCCCCCTGACGGCGTCGGAGATCGCGCGCAAGACGGCGATCCCGATGCCATCGGCGCATCGGATCGTGGCCGAACTCGTCGACGTGGGTTTCCTCGAACGCGACCCCGACCGCAGGCTGCGCATCGGCACCCGCCTGTGGGAGGTGGTGGCCCGGTCGTCGAGCGCCCTCACGCTCCGAGAGGTCGCCCTGCCGTATATGGAGGACCTGCGGGCGGCGGTGCAGACCCCCACCTTGCTGTCGGTACTCGACCGCAACGACGTCCTCAACCTGGAAACCCTGTCGACGCGGCAACCGGGTGTCACCAACGTGACCCAGCCGGGTGTGCGGCTTCCCGCGCTGGCGTCGTCCCCGGGCATCGTGCTGGTCGCGTTCTCCCCGCCGGAGGTGCGGGAGCACATCCTGGCGACCGGCAAGATCACCCGATTCACCGAGCACACCGTCGTCGACCGGGCCGACCTGCAGCGGATCGTGAACGAGACCCGGCGCACCGGTTACGTCGTCGCCCGCCGCTGGATCGCCCCCGACTCGACGGCGGTCGCCGTGCCGATCCTCGCCGACGACGGCACCGCGATCGGCGCGCTGTCGGTCACCACCGCGTTCGGCGCCGACGCGCCGTCGACCTTGCTGCCCGCACTGCACGCCACCGCCCTCGGCATCTCCCGCGCGACGCGCAGCGCCGACGGGCCACGGTTGGCGCTGCTGAAGCAGCAGATCCGGCACGCGACCGAGGTGCCCTGACCGGACTCGCCTTCTCGGTAGGCGAGAATCCCTCTATCCTCGAGCCGGGGCATGCGCGACCTTCTGACATGAACCGGGACGCCGACTTGCGTTGCCGACAGCCACATCTCGACGCGGAAGAGGGACGACATGACGAAGTTCACGGTCAAGGGCTCGGAAGATCCGATGAGCACCCTGTGCCGGATGGCGGTGCAGACCGACTACGACGATCTCCCGGCCGAGGTCGTACGGCATGCCAAGCACACCTTGCTGGACTGCATGGCCGTGATGATCGGCGGCTCGGGGATGGACAGGATTCCGGCGATCGTTGATCTGGTCAAGGACAAGGGCGGCGCACCGCAGTCGGTCCTGCCGTTCTACGGTGGCCACGTTCCCGCAGCCGAGGCGGCACTGGCAATCGGCCCGATGCCGCGCGCGATGGACTGCGGCGATCTTCACGAAGAAGCAGGGCACATCAGCGAATACATCGTTGCCAGCCTGCTGGCGGCCACCGGGCTGCGGCCGGACGTCACGGGGAAGGAATTCCTGACGGCGTTGGTCGTCGGGCAGGAGACGCTGATCCGCGTGGGCTCTGCCTACAAGGTCATCAGCACCGCCGTGAAGTCCCACGATTGCGGCGGCCACTACATCTTCGGGGCTGTCGCCGCCGTCGGTAAACTCCTCGGCTTCTCCCAGGAGCTGCTCGAGAATGCCCAGGGCATCGCCCGCACGATGACCCAGCCGCACACGATGGCGATCTACGCACCGGCCACCTTGATGGTCCGGGTGCACCACGGCCTCGTCTGTCAATCGGCGATCACCGCTTGCCTCCTCGCGGAGAAGGGCATCACCGGGCCCCGCCGGGAGGTGCTGACCGGCCCCAACGGATACCTGCGCACGGCCCGCTGGGAGACGGACCCCGAGCTACTCACCCGGGATCTGGGCGAGCGCTGGGAGACGACGAACATCACCACCAAGGGGTACAGCGCCTGCTATTTCTCGCACTCCTCCATCGACGGCATCCTGGATCAGATGCGCACGCACGGCTTCGGCCCCGACGACATCGCCGCCGTCCACGTCGACGTCTCCACCTCCGGTTGGCGCGCCGTGTGCGAACCGACCGACGTGAAGTGGCACCCGCGCACGGTCCCCGAATGCCAGTTCAGCCTCCCCTACGCCGTCGCGACCGCCGCGGTCGACAAGAGTGTCTTCGTGCAGTCCTACACGGACGAGGCACGGCACCGTGAGGACGTCCGAGAGCTGATGTCGAGGATCTCCGCTACCGAGGACCCGTCCGTGTCGGACTGGGGCGCACGGCTCACGACCTCGCTGCGCGACGGCCGCACGATCACCACCGAACACGTCTTCGTCAAGGGGCACCCGAACAACCCGTTCAGTGAGCAGGACTTCGTCGACAAGTTCCGCAAGTGCGTGCCGTACTCGGTGCTTCCGCTGCCAGAGCAGTTGGTCGACACGATGATTCACGACGTGCTGTACCTCGACAAGGTGGACGACGTCGTCGCCTCCCTGCTCCTGCCGCTGATGCCGGGAAACTGACCCTTCCCGGCGCCCGGGTCTTGTTCCTACTGTGGATCCATGGACATCGCCAAGGACGTCAAAGAGTTCTTGATGACCCGGCGAGCGAAAATCACCCCCGAGCAGGTGGGCCTGCCGCCCGGCCGCCGGCGTCGGGTGCCGGGCCTGCGACGCGAAGAGGTTGCGCAGTTGGCCGGGGTCAGCATCGAGTACTACACCCAGATCGAACGCGGGAACGTCGCCGGAGTCTCCGACGACGTTCTGCACGCCGTCGCCCGGGCCCTGCGACTCACCGAGGAGGAAACGGCGCACCTGTTCGACCTGGTGCGGGCCGCCGGCACCACGACGGGCGCCGCGCGGTCGCCGAGGCGGGCCGACCGGAAGATCCCCGACGGCGTGCAGGCGCTGATCGACGGCATGGTCGACTCGCCGGCGGTCGTGCTGAATGGGCACCTCGACATCGTCGCCGCCAACCCACTCGGCCGCACGCTGTACGCGCCGGTCTTCGCGCGGGCGACGGGAGTGCCGAACCTCGTCCGATTCATCTTCTTCGACCCGCACGCCGACGAGGTGTTCCCCGAATGGAACACGTCGGCCGATGACGCCGTGGCGCTGCTGCGGGTGGAGGCCGCACACTCACCCCACTCCACCGTCGTCACCGGGCTCGTCGGCGAACTCGCTACGCGGAGCGAGGAATTCCGCACCCGATGGGCAACCCACGACGTGAAGGCTCATCGGCACGGCGTCAAACAGTTCCGGCATCCGGACGTCGGTGACCTGTCGCTGACCTACAACGTCTTCGACATCACCGGCGCGGGCGGACTGTCCCTCGTCGGGTACACCGCAGAACCGCAGTCACCGTCCGAGCAGGCTCTGCGACTGCTCGCGATCGTGGCCGAAACCGATAGCGCCCCAGCCGATACACCGTCCAAAGCAACCGAATAGGCGGGACTCGGCGGCTACCGGTCCTGCCAGGTGACGACCTCGTCGAGCGTCGCGCGTGCCGTCCGGTAGCTGTTTGCCGGATGGTCGAGGTCGGCGTAGCCGAATGAGATCCCCACCAGAATTTTGCGGTCGTCCGCGATGCCGAAATGCTCACGGATGAACGGAGACTGACTTGCCAGGGCGGCCTGCGGGATCGTGGCGATACCGAGGCTCCGTGCAGCGAGCAGGAGGGTGCCGAGGTAGAGCCCGGAATCCACCGCGCCGTACACGCCCTGCTCGGCGTCGGTCGTGATGATCGCGACGTGCGGAGCGCCGAACAGGCGGAAGTTCTCGAACGACTGACGTGCGGATGCGGCGCGGTCACCGCGTTCGACCCCTACCGCCTGATACAACTGCCACCCGCTCGCCCGGCGGCGGTCGCGGTAGACGCCGCGGTACTCCGCGGGCGGATCGAATTCGAACGCGGCACCGTGCTGCTGCGCGTACTGCACGAGACCGTCGCGGAATCGCTCGGTTCCCGCACCGCTGGTCACGACGACCTGCCAGGGCTGCGTGTTGCACCACGACGCGGACCGCTGCGCCAGCGTGAACATGCGCTCGATGAGCGGTCGCGGAACCTCGCGCGGCTCGAACGCGCGGCAACTCCACCGTGTCGCCAGCAGGTTCTCCAGCACGGCGGACTCGTCGTCGACGGGATCCACCACGATCCCTTCGGTCGATACATCGGCAGACATCGATTGCTCACCCATCGTCGTTCGAATACGGAATTATGCGCCTACTGAATGTGTGTGTGCCCCGGGCACGATCAGGCTGAGGGTTCGACGAACAGAACGTTCGCCTGCACCAGGTCGTCGATCTGCTCGGCGGAGTACACCTCCGAGGCGACGTCACGGCTGTCGGCGCCGACCCGCGGCGCGGTGCCCGTCCGATCGGGGCGTTCACCCGCGAACCGCCACGGCGGCCGGATCAGCGCCAGCCCGTCCTGCTGCCGTTCGACCAGTTCGAGCCATTCCACCTGCTCGTGCTCGACGAATCCGGTCATCGACAGCACCGGGGCGAACGGCACGTCCGCAGCGGACAGGGCGTCCTCCCAGTGCTGCAGCGACTGCTGCTCGAACTCGGCTTCGACGATCTTGGCCAGTTCGTGGTAGTTCGACTCCCGCGGGCGGTACTCGGCGAAGCGAGGGTCCTCGGTGAGATCCACCCTGTTCATCGCCGTGCACAGCGACCGCCAGAATTTCTGCGAGGACGACAGGTGGACCGCCAGGTACTCCCCGGTGGCGGTCTTGACGCAGAAGTTCTGCGCCTGCGGATGCCTGCTCTGCCTGCTCGGGTCGTATCCCAGTTCGAAGGACTGCGTGATCCCGTCGGTCGCCAGAACGCTGACGGCCTCCATGATCGACGTCTCCACGTGTTGCGGCGAACCGGTGCGCAGCCGTCCGACCAGCGCCGCGAGGACGCCCGTGGCCGTGCTCAGTCCGGTGATCAGGTCCGCGCTCAGCCCGCCGGCCAGTTGTGGCCGGGCGTCGTCGCCGAACAGGGAGTAGAGACCTCCGAACGCATGCCCGATCGTGTCGTAGGCGGGGCGGCTCGCCAGCGGGCCTCCGGAGCCGAATCCGGTCACCGACCCGTAGACGAGGTCGGACCGCAGCGCGCGGCAGTCGTCGGGTCCGAGGCCCAGTGCCGCCAACTTGCCGGGCCGCAGGTTCTCGAGGACCACGTCGAAGTGCGGCACGAGGGCCTTGACCAGCGCGACGCCTTCAGGACGCTTCAGGTCGATCGACAGGCTCCGCTTTCCGGTGTTGTACTGGCGGAAGTAGGGGCTGCCGTCGTTCTGGTGGCGGCGGAAGTCCTCCCCGACCACCGGCTTCTCCACCTTCACCACCTCTGCGCCGAGCGCGCACAGGATCGACGTGGCGAACGGAAGAGCGATGTAACCCCCGATCTCCAGGATACGGATCCCGTCGAGCGGCTTGTGCTGCATGGGCATGCCTCCATGTGTCGCGAGTAACAATATAATACATTATCCACCATTCGGCGGATGTCAAGGTGCGATCACCGGCGTCGATACCCACACTGGTCTCCCTCACGCGCGCGAGGGAGACCCTGCCTACAGGGGGGCCAGCAGCCTCTCCTTCCCGCACCGGAACCGCTCTACCCTCTGACCAGGGAGATCGCCGCCGACCTCCGTATACCGACATCAGGAGATGACGACATGGCATGGCACAGCGACCAACTCGACACAATCGGCCACACCGAGGAACTGCACATCAGCAGCTACCGAAGCGACGGCTCCCTGCGGCGCTGGATACCGATCTGGGTCGTGCGCGTCGCCGACGACCTCTACGTCCGGTCCGCATTCGGCCCCGACGGCGGCTGGTACCGCAACGCGATGCGGAACAACACCGCGCGGATCAGTGCCGACGGCGTCGAGACCGACGTGACCCTGCACCTGGCCAACGACCCCGCGACGAACGCCGCGGTCGAGGCGGCGTACAAGGCCAAGTACCACAGCCAGCCCGCCGCGCTGGAACCTATGATCGCCGGCACCGCCGCCGAAACGACCGTCCGCCTCGACGCCGCCGGATAGGATTCTGGGCGCCGAGGAGGAATCCATGATGGTCACGCAGGCACGCGGCACCCACCGTGAAGTCTCGCCGCTCGAGCTGTTCTTCGACCTCGTGTTCGTGCTGGCGATCGGTCAGCTCACGCACCATCTCGTCGACCACCTGACCTGGCACGGCGCCGCCGAAACCCTCGTGGCACTCGTTGCGGTGTGCGGGGTCTGGGCGTTCACCACGTTCGAGGTCACCCTCCTCGACATCGAACGCACGGCCACCCGCGCCGTGACGATCACGGTGATGGGCCTCGGCCTGTTCATGAACGCGGGCATCGGGCACGCCTTCGACGAAAGCCCGTGGCTCTTCGTCGTTCCCATGCTGCTGGCGTTGATCGGCCCCGCCGTCTATGCGGCGGCCACCGCCCCGACACCCAGCCTCCGCAGGCACTTCCTGCACGTGCTGATCTGGTTCGCGGTCTCGGCGCCGTTCTGGGTGGCCGGCGCCGCAGTCGACCCGGAATGGCGTCTTTGGCTGTGGGCAGTGGCCGCGCTCGTCGACCTCGTCGGCACCTGGAGCGCGCACCCGCTGCCGGGTGGGGGCACGCAGACACAGCAACTTCCGTTCGACGCCGAGCACATGCTCGAGCGGATGCGTCTGTTCCTCATCATCCTGCTGGGCGAGACGGTCCTGACCCTCGGACGCGTAATTGCCGCCCATCATTCCGACGCACTGACGCTGGCGCTGGCGGCGGGGTGCTTCGTCGCGCTCGTCTGTCTGTGGGCGGTCTACTTCGGGCGCGCCGAACAGATCGTGGAAAGTCATATCGCCGCCACCGAGAACCCGATCCGATCCGTGCACATCGGGATCAATGTGATCTACGGCGTCGTCACCGGACTCGTCATGTTCGCCGCGGGCAGCGAGTTGGTGCTCGCCCACGCCGGAGACGACCGGGCGGGGGTGGGCGGCGTACTGATGCTCGCGGGTCCGGCGATCTACCTGCTCTCGCACGCGGTCTACTTCCGGCTCACCACCCACACCGGCTGGGTGCCGCGCGCCGTCGGCGCCGTCGTGCTCGCGTCGGCCTCCGTCGCGGCGTACTGGCTACCGTCCTACGCCGTCGTCCTCGCACTGGTCCTCATCCTCCTCGCGGTGACCGTGACCCTCACCAGGGACGCGTCGCCGAGCGAATCCTGAACTCGCCGTGGCCCGCTTCAAGAATTGCCCGCTTCAGGAATGCTGATGTGCGGCGCTGTCGGTGGCGATCCAGCTGGACAGCAGGCGGAGGGCCTCCTCCGAGGAGGAACCCGTCGCCGCGGTGAAACCGTACAGGGTGAGGCCGGCCGCGCTGGCCACCTCGAGCGCCTCGAAACGCAGCGTCAGGTCTCCGACGACCGGATGATGGAACCGCTTGGTTCCGCGCCGGTGCGCCTTGATGTCGTGGGCTGCCCAGCGAGTGCGGAAGTCGTCGCTGCGGGTGGCGAGCTCGCCGACGAGGCCGGTGACCGCCGCCGAGTACGGCGACCGCGCCGCCTCCATCCGCAACATCGCGACGGCGTCGTCGGCCGCGTTGTTCCAGTCGGGGAACGTCTCGTCGGCGCGGCGGTCGAGGAAGATGAACCGGGCCAGGTTGGGCGCGCCGTCCACGCGGTCGTACACGTCGGCGTACAGCGCGCGACCGAGCGCATTGGCACCGACGATGTCGAGGTGACCGTTTTGCACCACGGCGGGGGCGGTGATCATCGCATCGACGAGCGCCTGGACCGGCTCCGGCATCTCGACGCGCGCCCGGGCGGGCTTACGCCTGCGGGGCCTCGTGACCGCGGCACGGGCGAGGATGAACAGATGCTTGGTTTCCTCGTCGTCGAGTCGCAGCGCGGTCGCGATGGCGTCCAGCACCTCATCGGACACGCCCGACACGCCGCCGCGTTCGATCTGTACGTAGTACTCCGCGCTCACTCCGGCGAGCAGTGCGACCTCCTCGCGACGTAGCCCGGCGACCCGACGTCGGCCGCCGGCGGGCAGGCCCACCTGGTCGGGCGTGATGCGTGCGCGACGGGTCGTCAGGAAGTCCTTGATCTCCTTGGCGATCTCCATACCTGCAGCCTAGGGACCTCCGGCGGCCCGAGGGAGAGGCTGCCGGTACCCCCGATAACCGGCCTCTGGTACGGCCCCGCGGATCGCAGCAGAGTGATGAGTGCGGGTCGAGGACATCGTCCACGACGCAGTGACATTCGGGACGCAGTGAGATTCAGACCGTCGGGCTCCGGCGGACGACGAAGGGAAATCAGTTCATGGCCACGGAGAGGATCGAGACCGTCAGCGTCAAGACCCCGTACTGGGACATCGCGGCGGACATCTACTTCCCGCGCGGATTCGACGACACGAACAAATACCCGGCCATCATCAGTGCACACCCGATCGGCAGCTGCAAGGAACAGACGTCCGGCAACGTGTACGGCACCGCCCTCGCCGACGCCGGGTACGTCGTCATCGCATTCGACGCCAGCTACCAGGGCGCCAGCGGCGGCGAACCCCGCTTTATCGAAGACCCGGCGCAACGGGTCGAGGACTTCAGCTACGTCGTCGACCACCTCGTCACACTCCCGTACGTCGACGCCGACCGGATCGGCGTGCTCGGCATCTGCGGCGGCGGGGGATACTCCATCAGCGCCGCCAAGACGGAACGGCGGATCAAGGCCGTCGGCAGCGTCGTCGGCGTCAACTTCGGTCACCTGCTGCACGAAGCCTTCAGTGCCTACGACCCGATCGCCACGTTGGACGCGATCGCCGCACAGCGCACCGCCGAGGCCCGCGGCGCCGAACCGAACGTCGAGAACCTGCTGCCGCCCACCGTGGACGCGGCGGCCGGGATGGGCCTCGACGTCGTCGAGGCCACCGAGTACTACAAGACGTCCCGCGGCGAGAAGCCCAACGGCGCCACCCGAAGCCTGATCTCACGACGGGCAGCGGGATACGGATGGGACGCCTTCACCCACGCCGAAGTGCTTCTCACTCAGCCGCTGTGCGTCGTCGTCGGCGACAAGCCCGGCGCGTTCGGCTCCTACCGCGACGGCCTCGAGATCTACCGCCGCGCCCGCTCGGAAAAGAAGCAACTCGTCGTGGCCCAAGGCTTCTCGCACTACGACCTGTACGACCAGCCCGAGCCCGTCAAGATCGCCCTCGACGCCCTGATCCCGTTCTACGACACCAACCTCTGACCAAGCATTTACACCCGCCATCAGAAAGAGACACAGCAATGGACAGCATCACTTTCCCCAACGGCCCGATCGCCATGGCCGGCAACCTGTTTCTGCCCGACAACTTCGATCCGCAGAGCAGCTACGCGGCGGTCGTCACCGTGCACCCGGGCGGCGGTGTGAAAGAGCAGACCGCAGGTCTGTACGCCGCGAAGCTGGCCGAGGAAGGCTTCGTGGCACTGGCCTACGACGCCTCCTTCCAGGGTGAGAGCGGCGGCGAACCCCACCACCTCGAGGACCCGGCAGCGCGAGTCGAGGACGTTCGTGCGGCCGTCGACTTCCTGCAGAGCCTGGACTACGTGGACGCCGAGCGGATCGGTGTCCTCGGTGTCTGCGCCGGCGGCGGATACGCCGTGAACGCGGCCCTGACCGACTACCGGATCAAGGCTGTCACCACCGTCAGTGCCTTGAACATCGGCACCTCGTTCCGACGTGGTTGGTACGGAACCGATTCCGACGCAGCCGCGGTGCCCACATTGCAGGCAGTCGCGCAGCAGCGGACTGCCGAGGCCCAGGGCGCCGACCCGGCGTACATCCCGTACGTTCCGGAACAGCCGGACGACAGCACTCCGCGCGACCTGGTCGAGGCGCACGACTACTACCTCACCCCGCGTGCCCAGCACCCGAATGCGAAAAACAAGCAGCTTTTCACCAAGAGCATCTCGCGGATCTTCACATTCGACGCGTTCCACCTGGTCGAGGACCTGTTCACGGCACCGCTGCTGATCGTCGCGGGCAGTGAAGCCGGTTCGCTGTGGATGTCCACCGAACTGCACAGTCGGGTCCGCAGCCCCAAGAAGCTGGTGGTCGTCGAGGGCGGCGCCCACATGGACTTCTACGACGTGCCGAAGTACGTCGACCACGCCGTGGCGGAGGCGACCCCGTTCTTCCGGGAGAACCTCGCGGCTCGCGCAGTCGAGAACTGACACAAGAGAACTGACACACCGGTCAATCAGATCCGCCCGGGCCCCCCGGATTTCCGGGGGCTCGGGCGGTCTCGGCTCGGGCGGTCTCGGCTCGACCCGCGCTGACGGCGCCGATCAACTGGAACGCCAGCCGGTGGCCAACGGCCCGACGACGCCGCCGATCGACTGCATCGCGAGGAACGCCCCCAAGGTACGCGTTGTTCGCGCCCGACATCCCCGAGGCGGAGCGCACCCCCGACAGCGTGGCCGACCGGTTCGCCACCATCCCCGGTCATGGACGTGCCGTGGGTGGAGCCCGAGGACATCGCGAACGCGGTCGCGTCCCTCGCGTCGAACGAGGCGCGCTACGTGCCCGGCCTCGAACTCGAGGTCGACGCCGGACAGACGCTCGAGTAGGTGGGGAATTCTCGGAGCACCCATGACGACGGCGAAGCCTCGCATCATTCCGTTGCGAGGCTTCGCCGCGATCGGTGCGGGACGGGTCAGGCGTGGGCCATGACAGCTTCGGCCTGCGCGATGATGCCCTCGGCGGTCTTCACGTGGGCGATGTCGATGTGCTGGCCCTCGAAGTCGACGGCCGCGCTGCCTGCGGCCTCGGCTACCTTGAACGCCTCGATCATGCGGCGGTAGAAGTCGACCTGCTCGGGGGACGGCGTGAACACGTCGTTGGCGATGGCGATGTGCGACGGGTGGATGCACACCATGCCGCGGTAGCCGAGCTGCTTGTTGTCCAGGCAGAACTGACGGGCACCGTCGAGGTCCTTGATGTCTTGCCACACGCCGGCGACGGGGTGGTGCAGGCCTGCCGCGCGGGCGGCCAGGACGAGTCGACTCCGCAGGTACAGGGTCTCCAGGCCCGCCGGGGTGAATTCGAAGCCGAGTTCGCGTCCCACGTCCGCGCTCGGGCCGGTGGCGCCCAGCAGGCTGGAGATGCGCGGGGTGGCGGCGGCAATCTCCTCGCAATGCGCCATCGAGACCGCGGTCTCGTAGCTCACGATGAGTCCCACGCTGCCCGCCTCGAGCCCCTCCCGGGCCTCGATGTGCGACACCACGGCGTCGATCCGCACAAGTTCCTCGGCGTCGAAGACCTTGGGCAGGAACAGACCGGTCAGCCCCGGCCGGATCACCGCCTCGAGGTCACCGCCCTGGATCCCGGTCACGAACGCATTGGGCCGCACCCACACGTCGGCGCGAACACCCTCGGCGTGCAGACGGTCGATGGTGGCGGCGGTGACGCCACGCGCCTCGTCCTTGTCGGCGACGGGAACCGAGTCCTCCAGGTCGAGGATCAGGGCGTCGGCACCGGAGGCCAGCCCCTTGTCGGCCCAGGAAGGCTTGTGACCGGGCACGAACAGCATGGAACGGTACGGATTCATGAACTCTCCTCAGTAGTGAGTACGGGAAGTAGTGGGTGTGCGAAGTAGTGGGTGTGCGAAGTAGCGGGTCAGGATTCGTCGGCGTAGAGGACGCCGGACGCCAGCAGCTCGTCGACCTTCTCGGCGGAAAGCACCTCGCCCGCCACCGAACGGGTATCGGCGCCGACCTTGGGCGCACGGTCACCGCGGTCCGGGCGCTCGCCGTCGAACGTCCACGGCGGCCGGATCAGGGCCAGGCCGTCTGGTTGCCACTCGACCAGGTCCAGGTGCTCGACCTGCTCGTGCTCGAGGTAGCCGGTCATCGACAGCACTGGCGCGAACGGCACGTCGGCCTCGGTGAGGACCTTCTCCCAGTGGTCCTTCGACTTCGTGGCGAACTCCGCCTCGACGATCGGCACCAGCTCGAAGTAGTTCGACTCCCGCGGGCGGTATTCGGCGAACCGGGGATCCTCGGCCAGGTCCATGCGGTCCATCGCTCGGCACAGCGACTGCCAGAACTTCTGCGAGGACGACAGGTGGACGGCCAGGTACTCGCCGGTCGACGTGGGGACGCAGAAGTTCTGCGCCTGCGGATGCCGGCTCGTGCGGGCCGGGTTCCTGCCGAGTTCGAAAGACTGCGTGATGCCGTCGATGGTCAGTGCGCTGACGGCCTCCATGATCGACGTTTCCATCCGCTGCGGCTGCCCGGTCTTCAGCCGCCCGACGAGGGCGGCAAGGACGCCGGTTGCGGTGCTCAGTCCGGTGACGAGGTCCGCGCTCAGGCCACCGGCCAGCTGCGGGTGGTCGCCGTCGCTGAACAGCGAGTACAGGCCGCCGAAGGCGTGGCCGATCGTGTCGTAGGCGGGACGGTTGGCCAGCGGACCGCCGGCGCCGAATCCGGTGACGGACCCGTACACGATGTCGGGGCGCAGCGCGCGGCAGTCCTCGGGGCCGAGCCCCATGGCCGCCACCTTGCCCGGGCGCAGGTTCTCGAGCACCACATCGAAGTGCGGCACCAGCGCCTTGACCAGCGCGACGCCCTCCTCCGACTTCAGGTCGACCGACAGACTGCGCTTGCCGGTGTTGTACTGCCGGAAGTAGGGGCTGGCGTCGTTCTGGTGGCGCCGGAAGTCTTCTCCGACCACCGGGCGCTCGACTTTGACCACTTCGGCGCCGAGGGCGCACAGCATCGACGTCCCGAACGGGAGCGCGATGTATCCCCCGATCTCGAGGATCCGAATACCGTCGAGCGGCTTGTGCTGCATGTTGCCTCGCCTTCGTCAGCAAAATATTATATATCGTTTACAGTGGGGTCAAGCCCCGCCGAATCGGGGTACCCCATCGAGGCGACTCCCAGTCGGGTGGATCACGGCAAGGCACTTCCATGGAGCTATGCAACATTATATACTTTGCATGGTGCAGCTCACATATCGAGCAGAAGGCTCCGCCCACCAAGCCGGACACTTCGGTCCCGCCTGCGATCCGGACCATTTCCACCCCTTATCGACCAAAGAAGGAGCAGCACCGTGAGTGTGCAGACAGAAATTTGGCAGGGACAGTACGACAAGCTGTTCATCGGCGGACGGTGGGTGCAGCCGGCATCGGAGCGCACCTTCGACGTGATCTCGCCGGCCACCGAAGAGCTCGTCGCGCGCGTCCCGGAAGGCGTCGAAGAAGACATCGACGCGGCGGTGAACGCGGCACGCGAGGCGTTCGACAAGGGGCCCTGGCCGCGGATGGCACTCGAAGAGCGGATCGCGGTCCTCCGGAAGCTCAGCGCGGAACTCGCCGCGCGCGAGGCCGACGCCGCCAGGCTCGTCAGCGCCGAGATGGGATGCCCGATCACCCTGTCCACGAAGATGCAGTCCATCGGACCGCGCCTGCTCCTGGACTCCTTCCTGGACCTCGCCCCCGCCTACCCGTGGGCCGACACGCGGTCGTCCGCCACCGGCAGCGCGCTGGTGACCCGGGAGCCGGTCGGGGTCGTCGCCGGCATCGTGCCGTGGAACGCCCCGCTGCTCATCACCATGATCAAGCTCGCCCCGGCACTGCTGGCGGGTTGCACCATGGTCATCAAGCCCTCCCCCGAGACCCCGCTCGACGCGTACCTGCTCGCCGACATGCTCGACGAGATCGGCCTCCCCGCCGGCGTCGTGAACATCGTCCCCGCGCAGCGCGAGGCCAGCGAATACCTCGTGCGGCACCGCGGCATCGACAAGGTCTCCTTCACCGGATCGACGGCCGCGGGCCGGCGGATCGCCTCACTCTGCGGCCATGACCTGCGCCGCGTGACCCTGGAACTCGGCGGCAAGTCCGCCGCGGTCCTACTCGACGATGCGGACCTCGACGCCGCGGTCGCCGCCATCCGCGCGGTCTCGCTCCGCAACAGCGGCCAGGTGTGCAGCAACAAGACCCGGATCGTGGTGGCGCGCTCGCGGCGCGACGAACTCCACGACCGGCTGGGGGACCTGATCCAGTCGATGCCCGTCGGTGACCCGTTCGACCCCGCCACGGAGATCGGCCCGATGGTCAGCGCCAATCAGCGGTCCCGGGTCGAGGGCTACATCGACGACGCGAAGGGATCCGGGGCCTCTCTGCTGGTGGGCGGCGGACGCCCCGACGGTCTCGACCGCGGCTGGTACGTCGAGCCCACGATCTTCACGGACGTCGACCCTGCCGCGAAGATCGCGCAGGAAGAGATCTTCGGCCCCGTTCTCACGGTGCACACGTTCGACACCGAGGCCGAGGCGATCGACATCGCCAACAACTCGGAGTACGGCCTCAACGGATCGGTGTTCGCCGCCGACCCCGAGCACGCGCTGGCAGTGGCACGCCACATCCGCACCGGCACAATCGAAGTCAACGGTTGCCCGGCGGGCTTCAGCGCCCCGATGGGCGGTTTCAAGAACAGCGGCATCGGCCGCGAGGCGGGCCTCGAGGGCTTCGACGCCTACGTCGAGCTCAAGTCCTACGGAATCCCGGGCGGCCTGCTCGGTTCGCTCTCCTGACCCAGATCTACCGAAAGGCAACACAAATGGGCAACATTCCCCCCGTCGAAGAAGCTGCCGCCCGGCTCGTCACGGATCTGACCTTCGACTCCATCCCCGCCGACGCGCTCGCCGGTGCGCGCCGCCTGATGCAGGATCAGCTCGCCCTTCAGGTCGGAAGCGCCTCGCTGCCCTGGAGCAGGGCACTACTCGAGCTGACGCGCGCGGCGCACGTTCCGGGCAAGGCGCACGTCGCCGCAACGGGCGACGAGATGAGCGCCGCGGACGCGGCATTCGTCAACGCCTCATTCGGCCACGGCTTCGAATACGACGACGCCCATCGGGCCAGCTCGTCGCACCCGGGCAGCTGCGTCGTGTCGGCCGCGCTCGCCGTCGGTGAGGAACTCGGCGCCACGATGCGCGAGGTGATCACCGGCATCGTCGCCGGCTACGAGGTCTACACCCGCATCGGCAACCTGGCCGCGCCCCAACTGCTCGAGCGCGGCTTCCACCCGCACGGGTTGCTGTCGAACTTCGGTTCGGCCGCCGTCGTCGCGAAGATGCGCGGCTTCGACGTCGAGACGACCGTGCATGCGCTCGCCATCGCCCTCAGCCACGCGTCGGGCACCACCGAGTACACGTCGTCCGGTGGCTCGATCAAACGCATCCACTCCGGCATCGGCACCCGCAACGGGATCCGCGCCGCCGAGATGGCCGCCGCGGGCATCACCGGTCCGACGACGTTCCTCACCGGCGGGAAGGGCTTCTACCGCACATTCGTCGGGCGCGCCGTCGCCGACGACGCCGCGGCCACGTTCGGCCTCGACAAGACGTTCGAGATCACCCGCGTGTGGGTCAAGCCCTACTGCTGCTGCGGCATCAACCACGCCTACATCGACGGTGCCCGCCAACTCGGTGCCCGCGCCGCGGACGTCGACTCGGTGCTGCTGGGCATCCAGACCGGCGGCGACGTGGTGATCGGCAACAAGAATGCGAACGCCTACGCCCCGAAGATCATCGAGCACCTGCAGTACAGCCTGCCGTTCCAGTTCTCGCTGTCGCTGCTCGGCAAGGGCAACGGCTTCCGCACCCACCACGAGTACATGGCCGGCCGGCTCGACCTCGGCGCCGGCAGCGACGTCGCCGCCCTCGCCCAGAAGGTGAAGATCGAGGTCAAGCCCGAACTGGACACCGCCTACCCCGGCCGATGGGTCGGCGACATCACCGTCAACTACACGGACGGCACCAGCGAGAGCCTGTTCGTCGACAACCCCACTGGCACCGCCGAGAACCCGATGTCGCAGGAAGACCTGGACGCGAAGTTCCGCGACCTGACGGCGACCGCGATGGGCACCGAGTCCAGCGAAGCCCTGCTGCACGCCATCCAGGGCGGCGATCTCGACCAGCCCGCGTCCGACTTCGCAGCCCTGCTGCACGTCTGACCCTCGAACGACACCCACACCAGCCCCACCACAAGGAGTGAACGATGAGCGGAGAACACCTCAACGCCCAGGCCCGTGTCGTGCTGACCGGCCTCGACGCCGACGGTAAGTCGGCCTTCATCTCGGACGGCAACACCACCACCCGCACCGCCCAGCCGGGCTTCACCGTCATGGACGTCTGGCAGTTCGACAGTCTGCCCGTCGACGTGCTTGCCCCGTCGACCCTGGGCGCCGACCCCGTCATCGACCCGCCGAAGAACGGCCTCGTGGTCCGCCTCGCCAGCTTCCCGCCGGACTCGGAGTTCGACGCCAAGGGCTACAAGGAGTCGCTGGACGCGTTCCACGGCGCCGACTCGCACGACGGCGACGCCAGTACCGAAGGCGGAGTGTGGCATCTGACCGACACGATCGACGTCGTCACCGTCCTCACCGGTGAACTGTGGGCCGTCACCGAGACCGGTGAAACCCTGCTGAAGCCGGGCGACACGGTCGTCAATCGCGGCATCAAGCACATCTGGAGCAACCGGACCAGCAAACCGGTCCTGATCATCGCCACCATGATGGCGGGCACCCGATGAGCGTCGTACCCCCCACGTACCGGATGGAGACCTCCTGATGCGCGGTGTAGTTTTTCGCGGTAATCGCGAACTCGAAATCCTCGACTTCCCCGATCCCACACCGGGACCGGGCGAGGTGGTCGTCGAAATCAAGGCGTCAGGCCTGTGTGGCAGCGACCTGAAGTTCTACCGTGACCCACCGGAGGCGGCGCTCAAAGCACTCGGTTTCAAGGACTTCGCCTCACGGGGCCTCGGCGAGAATCCGGCGATCATCGCCGGTCACGAACCGTGCGGCGTCGTCGCCGAGATCGGACCGAACGTGGACCCGCGCGCGTTCACCGTCGGTGACCGCGTCATGGTGTTCCACTACAAGGGCTGCGGATTCTGCGACCTCTGCCGCACCGGCTGGACCCAGATGTGCACCCACGGCGCCACGATCTACGGCGCCACCGCGCACGGCGGTCACGCCACCTACATGGTGGTCCCGGCGGAGACCCTGGTGCCCATGCCCGAAGAGATCAGCTTCTCCGCGGGCGCCGCAATCGCTTGCGGCACAGGCACTGCCTTCGGCGCACTCCGGCGGGCGGACGTCACCGGGCGAGACACGGTCGCCGTGTTCGGACTCGGCCCCATCGGCCAATCCGCCATCCAGTTCGCCTCCGCTCTCGGCGCCGAGGTGATCGCCGTCGACATCGCCGCGGACCGCCTCGCGCGGGCCGCGGAACTCGGTGCGCACCACGTCGTGGACTCCAGCAGCACCGATGCGGTGGAAGCGATCCGGGAGATCACCGGTGGTCGCGGTGCGACCGTGTCGATCGAAAGTTCCGGCGCCCCTTCCGCACGCGTCGCCGGCACCCGGTGCCTCGGCCCGTGGGGCCGCATCGCGCTGGTCGGCCTCGGCGGAAACATCGAACTCGACGTGTCACCCGACATCGTGATCAAGCAGATCTCGATCATCGGCTCCTACACGTTCTCCAACGTCGGGATGGGCGAGTGCGCCCGCTTCGTCGCCAAGCACGGCATCGACGTCGACGCGCTGTTCACCGACCGCTGGAAAATCGAGGACGCGGAAACCGCGTACAAGGAGTTCGACCAGCAGGTGCGCGGTAAAGCCGTGATCGAGTTCTGACGCGGCAGTGTTCTCACGCTGCCGTGTCTTGTCACGGCGGTGGTTTGACACGGCGGGTGCCCCGCATCCGAGTGGGGGAGCTCGGATGCGGGGCGTCTGTGGGTGATGGAGTTGTGTTGCGGCGCTGTGCCGGTCAGGCCGTGGCCGGGCCGACCCACCGGTTGTGGGAGGGCAGCGGTTGCCGGAAGGGGTCGACACTGGGTGGTGGAATGAACCACGGGTGCCGGTCTGCGCCCATTTGCACCTCCCACCCGTCGTGGTGGATGAGCCGGTGGTGGAAACCGCACAGCAGGACGAGGTTGTCCATGTCGGTGAGGCCACCGTCGACCCAGTGGACCGCGTGGTGCGCCTCGCACCACGACGCCGGCGCTCCGCACCCGGGGAAAGCGCACCCACCGTCGCGCACGGCCAATGCCCGACGCTGCTTTCTGGTGGCCGTCCTGCTGGTCAACCCGACATCCAGGGGTGCGCCGTGATCGTCCAGAATCACCGTGCTCACCTGCGCATCACACGCCAGATGCCGGGCCGCGGTGATCGTCAGCGGTCCCATCCAGGCCGCCCAGGCCACCCCCGTTTCCGCCAGCACCGCCGCCCAGTCCTCCCCAGAGGTGGGCCGGTCGCCAAAGGTTGGGTCGGCGGGTCCGGATGGACCGGTTGGTCTTGCGCCTGAAGCGTGCGCGCCGGTGCCACCGGTGCAGTCCGTACCGCCCATCCCGCCGGTGCCGTCCGAGCCACGGGCGCCGCCCATGCCGCCCGTTCGTCCCATGCCACCGCGGCGGTCGGTGCCGCGGGTATCGGCGAGGTCTCGCGCCCGCACTTGTACGCTGATGTGGGGGCGTTCGCCGGCTTCGGTGCCGTTCAATCCTGCTGCGAGATAGCGGCGCAGCAGTTCGGTGAGCGCGTCGGCACGCCGCCGTCCCGGGGTGCGCTCGTCTCTAGCCCCGTCTGCGGCCGGCCGGGGTGCGGCCAGCTTCGACAATGCGGTCAGCAGCATCTCGCCGGTCACCGCATCCAGATCACCTTTGACCGACACCCGTCCGTTCAGGGTCTTCGACGCGTGCAGTTCGTTGCGGTCGAGGTCCTCGCTCGCGGGGTGCTCGTCGCTTTCGAAGATTCGCTCCACCTTCGCGATGCCCTCCCGGATCAGGTCCGTGCGGGCCTGTGATCCGTCCGCTGCGGCCAGCAACGCGTCCAGTACCGGACCCAGCGCGCTCAGCGGCATTCCTTTCGGCAGTCGTTCACAGAACCGTAGAATCAGCCCCGCGTGATCCGCGGAGATCTTGCAGCCGTACAACTTTTCGGCGACCTCAGGTTGTGCCCGCAGCCCTCGCGCCAGGTTCACGATCCGTCCTGCCGCCCCCGGTTCGAGCATCGTGTGCGCCGCCAGCCACGCCTTCGCATTGGGATGGCCCAGCACGTCGACCCGGCAGCGCGAATCCACCGCGTCCATCAGTCTCACCCGAATCGCCTCGAGGCGGGTGATCTCCGCGGACACCGCCAGCACCGTCTCGAGCAACTGCGCCTCGGTCAACCGCAGCGTGTCGACGTCCGCCGGATCACCGTCCGGCAACGCCCCCTGAGTTCTCTCCCCGGCCCCCATGCATCAAGACTAGATCGAACACCAGTTCGAGTCAAGAGAATTTTCGCACTTCTCCTGTGCCGAAACATATTCGGCACGGCGCAACCGAACCCCGATATGGATGCACAGCAGAGTGTCCAGATAGTTGGACACTTCCGCCCCCGCTTGCCGGTCTACGTTCAGCATGGCGAAGCGACAGTCCCCGCGCGATCAGGTGCCACTCACCGACACGAGGAACCACGGAGGTTGCATTGACGACTCGGAACCCACAGGCGACCAGACGAATACCGTCGACCCGGGAGCTGCTGCGAGTACGAATACGTACGACTGCAATGGCGACCGGACTTGCTGCGGCCATGACCGTCGGCGCTGTTTTCATGCCCACAGCTGTTGCCGCTCCCACAGCCGGCGCGGCTCCGGCGGACGATGCGACGGGATCGAGCTATCGTCTGGTCGGCGGCACGGGTTCGTCGAACATCGGAGTGTTGAGCGAATCGAACGGCCGGTTGACGTCGTCGGCCTGTACGGGTGGGTCGGTGCGGGGCGCGGCGAGGTCGCGATGATCATCAGCGGCATCACGAAGCGTCGTCGTCTCCGCGGTGGCACGGTGCAGCTCAACGGAAAACCGGTCCGCTTCCGGACACCGCGTCACGCCCGCCGGGCCGGCATCGTCTACATCACGGAGGACCGCAAGGCCTCCGGCTTCTTCAGTCATCTGACCATCGCGGACAACATCTACCTCGGCCACCTGTGCAGTGCCCTCCGGCTGCCGTTCCTGTTCCGTCCCCGTGTCCGGAAGACGGTGGCGCAGCGGCCACGCCCCGTCAGGGCACCCGTTCGATCAGGTTCACCTTGATGTGGTCCGGTCGCGCGAGCGTGAGTTCGGGCACGAGCTCGACCACCGCCTTGACGCCCAGCGCCGACCGGACCCTCTGTTCGATCGTCGACCGCAGTTCGTCCTGCTGCTCGGCACCGAGTCCGTCGGCATGCTCCACGATCAGCACGAGAGGTTGCTGGGTCGAATGCCCCTCGAAGTCGACGCGAATGCGCATCTCGCCGGTGGTGGCCGGCGCCAGCTCCGACACCAGTTGCTTGACCGCGGAGGGAAAGAGGTTGATACCGCGCACGATCAGCATGTCGTCGGTCCGGCCGACGCACCGCACCTTGTACCCGGTGCGGCCACACGCGCAGTCGGTGCCGGTGACCACGACGTGGTCGCGGGTGCGGAACCGCAGCAACGGCGACGCCTGCCGTCGCAGCGCCGTGTACACCAGCTCGCCCCGGGCGCCGGCGACGGGCGCGACGATCTCGCCGGTCTCCGGGTCGATCAGTTCGGCCACCATCAGGTCCGGGGAAAGGAAGTGCATCCCGTCGCCGGCCTCGCATTCACCCCAGTAGATACATGCGATGTCGGTGCCGCCGAGCATCTCCCGCGACGTCGCGCCCCACAGCGACTCCAGCTTGCCGCGGACCGCGGGCAGGCCGCCGCCCGGCTCCCCGCCCACACTGATGGCGCGCACGCCCAGATCGCGGGCGGGCCGCCCGAGGATCGCAGGTGCCTGTTCGGCCAGATAGGCCAGGAAGTTCGGCGTGCCGATCAACGCGTCAGGCCGCTGATCGGCCTGCACCCGCAGCAGTCGCTCGGCGCCGGCCTCGGCACCGATCGGAATATCGACGATGCCCATGTACTGCGCCATCTGTACCACCGGGATCCCGCCGACGAACCCCTTGCTCATTCCGAATCCGTGCAGCAGCCGGTCGCCGGGGCGAAAACCATTGGCGTACAGTGCTCGCGCTCCGAGTTCGCACCAGACGTCGATGTCGCGCCGCGTCAACCCGACGTAGGACGGGCTGCCGGTGGTGCCGGACGACGCCTGGATCTGCACGATGTCGGCGCGAGCGGCCGCGACGTGGCTGCCGAGCGGAGGCGTCGCCGCCAGGCTGTCGCGCAGCTCCTGTTTCTCGGTGAACGGCAACTCGGCGAGGTCCGCCACCGTCCGCACCCTGGTGATGTCGACCGAATGCGCCGCGAACTTCGCCGCGTAGAACTTGCTGCGGGCGGCGAGATAGTCGAGTTGCTCGCGCAGGCGCCGGTTCTGCAGCGCCGCAGCGTCGCCCGGCGCGAGCGACTCGACCGCGCTCCAGAGCCGTGCCGAATGGGGAACAGCCATGCTGCGATCCTTTTCCTCTACTCGAATTCAGCCCGGATGGCGTCGGTGTGCGCACCGAGTTCCGGCACCGATCCGCTGCGCACCGGCCACCCGACCGCGACAGCAGGTGGGAGCAGCGCCGGCACCGGGCCGGATGGGGTACCCACCTCGCGCCACCGTCCACGCTCGACCAGCTGCGGGTGCTCGGCCAGGTCGCGCACGCTGTTGAGCCGGGCGTTGCCGATCCCCGCGGCGTCCGCCGTCTTCTGAATCTCCGCCAGCGTGTGCTCCGCGCACCACGCGCCCACGACCGCGTCCACTTCGTTACGCGCCTCGACACGATCGTCGTTGTGCGCGAATCGCGGTTCGTCGGCGAGCTCCGGTCGGCCGATCATCTCGGCGAGGCGTCGCCACTCGCGGTCGTTGGTGGTCCCGAGCACCGCGGTCTGGTCGTCGGAGGTGGGGTACGCGCCGTAGGGCGCGATCATCGGCGACCCCATGCCGACGGGCACCGGCTCGGTACCGGCGTGGATCACCTGGTTGAGAGCGAACCCCATCATCTCGGCGACGGTGTCGAGCATGGCGATCGGGATGACCGCTCCCCGCCCGGTGCGTTCCCGGTCGTACAGCGCGGCCAGCACCGCGGAGTACGCGTACAACGCCGTCCCGACGTCGGCCACCGGAATGCCCGGCTTGGCCGGATGCCCCGGTGCGCCGGTGATGCTGCACGACCCGCCCTCGGCCTGGATGAGCAGGTCGTACGCCCGCTTGTGGTCGAGGGGACCTCCCTTCCCGTAACCGGAAATGTCCACCACGATCAGACGCGGATAGCAACGCGAAAGTTCAGCGGTTCCGATTCCCAGCCGATCGAGCGCGCCCGGGGCGAGATTGCTGACCACGACGTCGGCCGTGTAGAGGATGTTCCGGAAGATCCCCACGTCGGCGGCCGACTTGAGGTCCAGCGTCGCCGACTCCTTGCCGTGGTTGAGCCAGGTGAAGTGCGCAGACATCCCACCGACGACGGAGTCGTACGCCCGCGTCGAATCGCCGAAGCCCGGCGCCTCCACCTTGATCACCCGGGCACCGAGGTCCGCGAGATGGCGCGTGCACAGCGGCGCCGAGATCGCCTGCTCCAATCCGACGACGGTGATGCCGGCGAGCGGGCCCTGCCTTTCCTGTTCGGTTCCGCTCACGAGAACTTCGGCTCCCGCTTCTCCCGGTGCGAGGACACGCCCTCGACCACGTCGGGACCACCGAAGCCGTAGAACTCGAGCCCCAGCGACGCATCGAAGATCGGCATCGCCTGCCGGTACCAGCCGTTGAGCGCCATCTTGGTGCCCTGGATACCGGCCCGCGAGCCGGCGGCCAGCTTCCGCGCGATCTCCATCGCCCGGTCCTGTACCTGATCGTCGTCGACGCACAGCGACACCATGCCGATCCGCTCCGCCTCCTCGCCGGTGAGCACCTCGTTGGTGAGCAGGTGGTACTTGGCCTTCGCCATGCTCATCAGCAGCGGCCAGCAGATGGCGGCGTGGTCACCCGCGGCGACACCGAGCCGGACATGACCGTCGACGATCTTGGCGCGACGGCCCGCGACCGAGATGTCTGCCAGCAGAGCGGCGACCAGACCGGCGCCGGCAGCTGGTCCGTTGATCGCGGAGATGATCGGCTGCGGTACCTCGATGATGTTGCGCACCAAATCGCGAGCCTCACGCATCACCCGGGTCCGCGACGCGAAGTCGCCGATCATGGCCTCGACGAGGTCGAAGCTGCCGCCCGCAGAGAAGGCCCGCTCACCGGCACCGCGAATCACGACGGCGCGCACCGACTCGTCGAGCCCGATCACCGGCCAGATGTCGGCCAGCTCGCGGTGCGCGTCCGGGCCCACCGCGTTGAGGTTCGGCCCGTCCAGCACGATGCGGAGAATGCCGTCTTCCGGGCGGTCCACCTTCACGGACGTGAAGTCCTCGTAGCTGGTCACGACTACTTCCTTTCCACATTTCTTCTCGAGTAGAGCGGTTCGGTCAGGCACCGAAGCCCCACCGCGACGCGACGTCCGTGGTCGCGACGGTGCCGACCCGCGGAGTCTGGGGTTCCCGCGCAGGTGTGCCGCTGAAACGCGGCGCGGGCATCGGATGGAGAACACCGCCGACGGTCCGGTACACGCCACGCTGGGTGTTGTGCGGATCCGCCGCGGCCTCGTCGAATGTGAGCACCGGGGTGACGCAGGCATCGGTACCCGCGAACACCTGCTCCCATTCGTCACGCGTGCGGCACTCGACCGCGTCGCCGATCAGCTTGCGCAGGTGCGGCCACGACGCACGATCGTTCTGGTCGGGCCAGTCGCCGGTATCAGGGCCGAGGCGCGAGACGAATTCCCGATAGAAGTCGGGTTCGAGCGCTCCGACGGCGATGTACCCGCCGTCGGCGCAGCGGTAGGTGTCGTAGAACGGTGCCCCGGAGTCGAGGAAGTTCGTCCCCGGATCGTCCGAGTAGAGGCCGGCCGCGCGCAGTCCCTGCAGCTTCGCGGTCAGTGCCGCGACGCCGTCGACCATGGCGGCGTCGATCACCTGGCCTCGCCCCGTGCGGGCGGCGGAAACGAGTGCGCACGCGATGCCGTACGCCCCCATGGCGCCGCCCGCCGCGTAATCGCCGAGCAGGTTGATCGGCGGGCGGGGCGCACTGTCCGACCGTGCCATGGCATGCAACGCGCCGGACTGCGCCACGTAGTTGATGTCGTGTCCGGCGTCCCGTGACCGGGGACCGGTCTGTCCGTAGCCGGTCAGCCGCACGTACACGAGTCGCTCGTTGCGCGCCATCACCTCGTCCGGTCCGAGCCCGAGCCGTTCGGTGACGCCGGGCCGGTATCCCTCGATGAAGACGTCCGCGGCCTCGGCCAGGCGCAGCACACTCTCACGCCCGGCCGGATCCTTGAGGTCGACGGCCACCGCGTCGACGCCGCGGTTGACGACGTCGACTTCCTCGGTCAGACCGTCCGTCTGGCTGAGCGCGCGCGCCGACCGGTTGGGCGGCCGCACCACCCGGACCACGTCGGCTCCCATGTCGGCGAGCAGCATCGAGACGTACGGCACCGGGCCCATTCCCGCAAGCACCAGCGCCCGGACTCCAGCCAGCGGACCGGTCATCGTCACACTCCTTCGTCGGTGGGCTCAGTACGACCGCGGCAGGCCGAGCACCTGCTGCGAGACGTAGTTGCGCACCATCTCCTGCGAGAACGGCGCGTTGCGCAGCAGTCGCACCTCCCGCCACAGCCGCTCGATGTGGTACTCCTTCGCGTACGCGTACCCACCCAGCGTCGAGAACACGCGGTCGCATGCTTCGAAGCCGGCCTCGGCGCCGAGGTATTTCGCAGCGGCTGCCTCGTGCCCGCATTCCTGCTTGTCGTCGAACAGTTTCGCGGCGTGCATGGCCATGCGCTCGGCTGCCTCGAGGCGAATCCACGAGTCCGCGAGCGGGTGGGCGACGGCCTGGTTCTGGCCGATCGGGCGATCGAACACCACCCGGTTCTTCGCGTACTCGGTACCGATATCGAGGGCAGCACGACCGAGGCCGATGCCCTCCATCGCGACGACGATGCGTTCGGGGTTGAGCCCGTCGATGATGTAGTAGAAGCCCTTGTCGACCTCTCCGACGACGTCTTCGTCGGCCACGAACAGGTTGTCGATGAACAGTTCGTTGGTGTCGATGGCCGCGCGGCCGAGCTTGTCGATCTCGCGAATCGTGACGTGCTTGGGGTCGAGTTCGGCGAAGAAGATCGTCATCCCGTGCAACGGCTTGTCGTCACGACGCGGCGACGTGCGGGCCAGCAGCAGGATGCGGTGCGCGTTCTGGGCGTTGGTGATGAACACCTTCTGCCCGTTGATGACCCAGCCACCGTCGACCTTGGTCGCCTTCGTCTTGATACGCGACGTGTCCACGCCGGCGGTCGGTTCGGTGATGCCGAACGCGGTGAGCATCTCCCCCGACGCCAGCTTCGGGAGATACTTCTTCTTCATCTCCTCCGAGCCGTACCGGACGATCGGCGCCGGCGGGAAGACGTAGAAGTGGATCGCCGAGCCACCGCTCATACCGCCGCCGGAGGACGCGATCTCGCCCATCATCACCGCGGCCTCCTGGAGGCCCAGGCCGATTCCGCCGTACTCCTCCGGAATCATCGCGCCGAGCCAGCCGCCGTCCGCGAACGCCTTGATGAAATCCCACGGGTATTCGTGCTTGCGGTCCTTGTCCAGCCAGTAGTCGTTGTCGAACTTCCGCGCCAGCTCGCGAGTCGCCTTGCGGACGATCTCGATGTTGCTCTCGGTATCGAAGTCTGCCATCTCAACTCTCCTAGTCTTCGCCCGCGTACACGGGGATGTCCTCGAGCGGCGTCGCCGGGTCGAGCGACGACATGTCGCCGATCGGGGCACCGATGAACCGCGACCGGATGGCGCGGCGCATGATCTTTCCGTTCTTCGTCTTCGGCAATGTCGGCACCGCATAGACTTCGGGCGCAAAGGATTTGCCCGCATTGGCCAACGCCGTCGCCTGCAGGTCGTCGCTGTCGACACCGTCGGCGCGCAGAACCGCGAACGCCACCGCCCGCTGACCGCGCATCTCGTCCGGCACGCCGATCACCGCGACCTCCGTGATCCTGTTGTCGCGCAACAGAGCGGCCTCGATCTCGGCAGGCCCCACCCGGCGTCCGGACAACTTGATCGTGTCGTCCGAGCGGCCGTGGATCCGCCACATGCCGGCGGTGTCGATGCTCGCCAGGTCGCCGTGTACCCAGATGCCGTCCCAGCGGCTCCAGTAGGTGTCGAGGTAGCGGTCCCGGTCCTGCCAGAACGCGTGCGTCATCCCGGGGAACGTATTGAGCACCGCCAGTTCGCCGATCTGGCCGACCACCGGTTTGCCGTCGTCGTCGAGCACCGCGGCGTCGACACCGGGCAGCGGTCCGGTGAAGGCCGCGGGCGCGGCGGGCAGGAACGGATAGCCGACGAGGATTCCACCGCCGACCTCGGTGCCGCCGCTGTAGTTGACGATCGCGCGCTCTCGCCGGCCGACCTCCTCGAACAGCCAGAACCACGTCGGCTCGTCCCAGGCTTCACCGGTCGATACGAACGTCTTCAGGGTCGGCATCTCCGGGGCGGTGCCGTCGCCCGCCGCCTTCAGTGCGCGTGCCGCCGTCGGCGCGATGCCCTGCACGGTGACGCCGTTGCGGTTCACGATCTCCCACATACGATTCGGCGTGGGATGGGTGGGAAGACCCTCGATCATCACGATGGTCGCGCCGAGCTGCAGCGGGCCGGTCATGAGCATCGGGCCGACGAGCCACCCGAGGTCCGTGATCCAGGAGACCACGTCGTCGGCGTGTACGTCGAAGCCGTAGGCGAAGTCGACCGCGGTCTTGGCCGCGAAACCGCCGTGCGAGTGCACGATTCCCTTCGGCCTGCCCGTGGTGCCAGACGTGTAGACGATCGTCAGCGGGTCGTTCGACTCGGTGGCCGCCACATCGACGGGGTCCGGATCGGCGGGCAGTTCGTCGTAGTAGACGTCGCGGCCGGCCTGCATCGGCACGTCGGTGCCCAGGTGCCGGATCACCACGACGGAGCGGACCGACGGCGCCTGGGCCAGGGCGGCGTCCGCGGTCGCCTTCATCTCGACGACCTTGTCGCGGCGGGTCGTGCCGTCTGCGGTCACCAGGAGCACGGCGTCCGAATCCTGCAGCCGCGTGGCCAGGGCGTCGGGCGCGTATCCGCTGAACGTGGGTACCGCGACCGCGCCGATCATTGCAATAGCGAGAAAGGCCACGGCTGCCTCGGGCACGACCGGCATGAACAGCACCACGCGATCGCCGCGGCGCACGCCCAGCCCCGCGAGGTGCGCCGCGAACCGGCTCACCTCCGCCGCGAGTTCCGCGAATGTCAGCGTGCGCCGCTGTCCCCCGTCGCCTTCGTAGACCACCGCAGTCTTGCCTGCGAGGTCACCGCGGGCATGCCGGAGGGCCGCCAGTTCGGCGACGTTGATCCCGCCGCCCGGGAACCATTTCGGGAACTCCGTGCCCTCGGACTCGTCGAGCACCCGGTCGAACGGCGTCGTGAACGCGACGTCCAGGTCGGCCAGCGCCTCGCGCCAGAACCACTCGGGGTCGGCGACGGCGCGACGGCCCAGTTCGGCGACAGCGGTGGCATCGTCGCCGAAGCCCCAGCTCTTCATCGCCGCGAGCAGCCTCGCGCGTTCGCGCACCGCGGGGCCCGGAACCCAGGCCATCTCCTCGGGCTGGCTACTGATGCCCATTTCCGTGTTCTCCTCGTCTGGGACTGTCGGTCGTCCGGTCGGGGTGTGCGATCAGGACTGCTCGTCGACCGACTTCTTGAGCATCAGGCCGACGCGGGTGGCGTCGCACACGATCTCGTCACGCTGGTTGAGGCCGTAGTGACGGAAGGTGATAATTCCGGAGTCGTTGCGGCTCTTCGACTCCCGGGCCGAGACGATCTCGGTGCGCACGTGGATGGTGTCACCGTGGAACACCGGCTTGGGGAACTTGATCGAGTCGAAGCCGAGGTTGCCGAGGGTGGTCCCGTAGGTGGTGTCGTGCATCGAGATACCGGCAACGAGACCGAGAAGGAACAGGCTGTTCACCAGACGCTGCCCGTGAATGGAGTCCTTGCTGTACTCCGCATCCAGGTGGAGCGGTGCCATGTTCAGGGTCATCGTGCTGAACAGGACGTTGTCAGTCTCGGTCACGGTGCGGCGCACCTCGTGATCGATGACCATTCCCGGCGCGAATTCCTCGAAGTACAAACCCGGCATGTGACGTCCTTTCTCTCGAGCGACGACGAGTACGACCGTCGGTCGCTGCATTACGTAGCCTCACTGTAGAAGAAATATATTATGCATGCAATACCTGGATGTTTCGTGCCCGATGTATTGCGCATTCTTCTCCACTTGTGAATAGTATATGATGCACAACACACAGTGTTGATGGTGTGATCTCGATAACCAGACCGAAGGGCACCCCCACGTGAACAACAAAGAACACCTGATGACGGACCTCGCGTCCACGCACGTGCCCCGGCCCGGGCCGACGACGGAGCCTCGCCGGCTGACCGCGTGGGGCATCACCGGAATGCTCGTGGTGCTCTACCTCATGAACGCATCCGACAAGGCGGTGTTCGGCCTCATCGCACAACCGCTCAGCGAGGATCTCGGGCTCAGTGCGTCGCAGATCGGCTTCACCGGCAGCATGTTCTTCCTCGCCTTCAGCTTCGGAGGCTTCTTCGCGGGGCCCATCAACAAAGTTCTCGCGCTCCGCTGGTCCATCGCGATCATCGCCGTGCTGTGGGGCGTCGTGATGCTGCCGCTCGTCATCTGGGCGACGTTTGCGGTGCTGCTCGCGAGCCGGATGCTTCTCGGCCTCACGGAGGGGCCGACGTCCGCACTGCTGCACACCGCTGCCTACTCGTGGCATGCGCCCGCGAAACGAGGGCTGCCGAGCGCACTCATCATCAGCGGAAGCATGCTGGCCAAGATGGCCGTCGTGCCGATCCTCGCGCTCGTGGTGGCCGAATATGGTTGGCGAGCAGCGATCCTCGTTCTTTCGTGTGCGACCGCACTGTGGTGCGTCCCGTGGCTTCTGACCTGGCGACCCGGCCCCTACACCGTCGGTGGCAAGCACACCGAGGCCGACGACACCGACAGCGAGCCGGCAGTCAGCTGGCGCCGCCTGCTCACATCGAGAACCTTCGTGTCCGCCGTCCTCGTCGCGATGAGTGCCTACGCGCTGATGACCGTCGTGCTCACCTGGCTGCCGTCGTACTTCGAGCAGGGGCTGGGCTACTCCAGGCTCGAGTCCGGCACCCTGTTCGCCGCGCCCAGCGTTGTCGGACTCGCAACGCTCGTCGGCGGCTCCTGGCTGAGCGACCGCGGGATCAGCCGCGGCCTGTCCATCCGCCTGGTCCGCGTCGTCGTGCCGTGTGTCGGCGTCATCGTCGCCGGGGTGTTGCTGCTGAGCCTGCCGACCCTGGGGTCTCCACTTCTTGCAGTCTGCGCGGTCTCCGTGGCATACGGGCTGGTGGTCGCGATATTCCCGCTGCTCAACGCCGCGGTCATCGCAACCTGCCCGCCGCGCCAGACAGCCGGTGTCATCGGCGCCTTCTTCGCGCTGCAGGCGATCGGCGGGATCATCGGCCCATGGTCGATGGGGATCGTCGTCGACGCCTCGGCGACGAAGATCGACGGATACCAGGCGGCGTTCCAGTACCTGGGCATCGTGGGTGCCGTCGTCGCGATCGCCGCGCTGATTCTCGCCGACCCTGCGCGTGATCGCGAACTCCTCCGCGTCACCCGCTGACCCCAGACCATCCGCTGCGAATTCCGGATTGTGCCCAGCACCCTGGCAACCGTCAGTAGTGCTGGGCACAAACCGTCTGCCGGCCGATCGGGGATGCTCCGGTCGGTTACACCTCCCCTTCATTTAATATATGATGTTTTAGTGGACGGCACGACAAACCTCGTCGAACGATCGGAGTGTGTCCTGTGAGAACATCGCACGCCGCACCGGATGACGATGTCACCCCGGAGGAATGGCGGCTGCGCGCGCGTTGCCGCGGAATGGATATCACCGTCTTCTACCTCGACGAGAACGGCAAGAGTTCCCAGCTTCAGCGTGAGCGCATCGCAAAGAATATTTGCCGACGGTGCCCGGTGATCACTGAATGCCGCGAGTATGCCCTCAATTTCGGTGAACAGCACGGCGTGTGGGGTGGATTGACTCCGCGGGAACTCGGCGCTGCGAGAAAGTGGAGCCGCTGGCAGAGGAAGCCGGGGTAGCGATCGATCGCATACCACTGCGCCGCCCTTACCGACGAAGTCTTCGGCAAGGGCGGCGCAGTGGTTCGGATCGATCGAGCCGTTCGATCAGGCTGAGGGCGTGGGCCGCAACCGGTTCAGGATGGTCGAGATGTTCTCGACGTTCTCGAGGTCGTACACGGCCTCGATGACGGCGTCCGCGTCGGCGTCGCTCACCACCCCGTCGATGTTGTGGCGGAATTTGGCGATCAGTTCGTCGTCGGTCATGTAGGTGACCGGATCCGGCGACGGACTGCCCTTGGGGTAGCCGCGTTCGCCGGAGAACTGGGTTCCGCGCGCGTGGACCTCGATGCGCGAGCGGCGTGCGGCCGGGTTACTCGCCAGCGCCGCGGTGTAGTCGGGGTGCTCCTGGAACGTCGTCTTCGTGGTCAGCTCGAGGACGGACGGATCGAGCACCGCTTCCGGCGTCTGCCAGTCCTTGCCCGGGGGAATCCGGTGGGCGGCGAGCGCGAGGCCGTGAGTCATGCTGAACTGCGCATCGCGTGGATTGCGGATGGTCTCGTTGACCCACACCGGCTGCATCACGAAGCTCTCGCCCCAGGCGTTGATGGCCTCGATTTCGTCGGGCTTGATGTCGTTGACCTCGATGATCTCGGTGAGGGCGTCGAACAGCGCGTGCATCACCCGGCAGTGGGGATACGGCTTGAACGACTGGAACGGGGTGAAGGTCCACTCCGCCCCCAAACCCGCGGTGATCGGCGCCGGCTCCCAGCGTGAGGTCCCGATGAATCGGGGGAATCCGTATTCGCGGTCATCGAGCATCTGGCGGTCACCGGTGTGCCCGAGTTCGGCCAGGTGTGCGGCCGTCACCGCCGACAAGGCCATCCCGCCCGCGAGTTGGTACTTGATCGTCGTCGACGGCGCGTGCATCATCCATGCCCGTTGGGTGTTGGTCGGCGTCGTCGAGCCCATGATCCCGAGCGCATCGGCCAGCGTGTCGGCGCTGAATCCCTTGACCACGCCGATCGCCGCCGCCGCACCGAACAGCGTGCTGCTGTAGCCGATGACCTTCGGGATCGTGACCACGCCGTCTTTGATGTCACGCAGATAGTCGGTCGCCTTGCCGATGCGGTACGACATCTCGTGTGCCACGGCGATCGCCGTGAGGAGCCGTTCGCCCGAGGAGTGCAGAGCTTCGGCCGTCGCCAGCGCACCGGGCACGACGTAGGGCGTCACGTGACCGGGCGGCAGGACTGCGTCCTGATCGAGGGCGTTGATCAATTCGGCGTTGGCGAACGCCGCACCGGGCACCGACGTCGTCGTGCCCGTCCCGATGATCGACGCCGAGCCACCCGACCCTCCGAGGAACTGGCCGTGCTCGATGCCCCGGCGCGCGCCCGCGTCGCCGAGCGACGCCACCGCGCAGCCGAGGGTATCCAGCAGAATCCGCTTGGACTCGGCAACCACGTCACCCGGGAGTGATCGTCCCTCCGCGCGGGCGGCGAAATCCGCGAGTTCTTCGACAATTGTTGGCATCAGATCATTCCTCTTGTTCGCTGCGATGGTGGTCGTGACGTCGATGCGGCTACACAGGCCACTGAATGTGCTTGACTTCGAAGAACTCTCGGAATCCCTCTTCACCGCCCTCGCGGCCGATTCCGCTGTGTCCGGGACCGCCCCACGGAGCGTCCCCGCGCATGCCGCCCCCACCGTTGATCGTGACCGTGCCCGAGCGCACGCGGCGGGCGAACGCGAGAGCGTCGGGGGTGGGGCCCCACACGTTGGCGTTGAGGGCGTACTTGACACCGTTGGCCATGCGGACGGCCTCGTCCAGGTCGGTGTACGGCATCACCACTCCGACGGGAGCGAAGAGTTCCTCCTGCGCGATCTCCGCGTCGTTCGAGATGCCGGTCACCAAAGTCGGTTCGAGGAAGAAGCCGTCATCGAGGCCCGGCGGCCTGCCCCCGCCGACAGGTACCTCGGCGCCGGCCTCCCGGGCACGCGCCAGGAACCCCTCCACATTCGCACGGTGTTCGCGGGTGATCAGCGGTCCCAGGACGGTGTCGGGGTGATGGGGGTCGCCGACCGTGAGGCCACCGAGGAACTTGCCCGACCTTTCGACGTACTCGTCGAAATCGGCCTGGGGAACCAGGGTTCGTGTCGTCGCCCCACAGGCTTGGCCGCTGTTGCGGGTGAAGCGCAGCGCGGACGCGGGCACCGCCTTCTCGATGTCGGTGCCGGGCAGCACGATGTTGGGTGATTTGCCGCCGAGCTCGAGGACGACCTTCTTCAGGGTCCGGGCCGCCAAGGTGAGGATCTTGCTGCCGACCGCGGCGGAACCGGTGAACGTCACCAGGTCGACCTCCGGGGCACCGACGACCTGTTCCGTCACGCTCGGCGGACCGAACACCAGGTTGACCGCGCCCGGCGGGAATCCGGCCTCCTCGATCAAACGCATGATCGCGGCCGTCAACAGGACGGCCCGGGGCGAGGTCACCAGGACCGTGGAGCAGCCCGATGCCAGGGCAGGGCCGAGCTTGTACGCGCACATCATGACCGGGACGTTGTAGGCGACCACAGCGGCCACTACACCGGCCGGGTCCCGCACCAGCATGCTGCTGGAGACAATCGGGTCGTGGTGCAGCGGAAGGGGTTGCTCGTACCCGTCCCGCGGACCGCGTGCCGCCGCGTCGGCGAACCACCGGAAGAATCGGACGGGCAGATCGACGTGCAACGTCGCGCCGCTGCTGATCGGGGTGCCGATCTCGGTGGCGGCGAGGTCGATGATCTTCTCGCGGTCCCGCTCGAGCAGGTCCGCCAGCCGGTGCAGCAGGGCACCGCGCTCACCCGGCCCGAGGCGACTCCACTCGCCGTCGTCGAACGCTCGCCGGGCCGCGGACACCGCTGCGGCGGCCTGCCCCCGGCTTGCCGCCGGCGTGACGGCCAGTTCCCGGCCGGTCGTCGGGTTGATCGACCGGATCGCCTCCCCTTCGCCCACGAGCCAGCGCCCGTCGATGTGACACTCGGCGTCGGCAATCAGTGCAGTCATGAATTGGTCCTTTCCCGTCAGATTTTCTGGCAGCAACGTCCGTCAGCCCGCCATGTATCCGCCGTCGACGACGAACGAGCCGCCGGTTGCATAGCCGGCGCGATCGGAGAGGAGCCAGCACGCCATTTCGGCGATGTCGTTGGGTTGTGCGAGTGTGCCGAAGGGAATTCGCGCCACGATGGTGGATCCGCTGCGGCGCTTGGCATCCTTCATCAAATCGGTGTCGGTATAACCCGGGCACACCGCGTTGATCCGGATGGCCGGCGCGTATTCGATTGCCGCAGTTTTCGTCAGACCGACCACGCCGTGCTTGGCCGCCGCATACCCGGCCGTGGTCTTGAATCCGGTGAGACCCGCGAGCGAGGCCGTATTCACGATGGCGCCCCCACCCTGTGTCGCCATCTGCTTCAACTCGGCGCGCATACACAGCCACACGCCCTTGAGGTTCACGGCGACGGCGCGGTCGAACGCGTCCTCGTCCCACTCCGCAACGGATCGGCCTCCCTGGCCGATCTGCCCGCCGCTGACGCCGGCGTTGTTGAACGCGCCGTCCAGGCGGCCGTAGTGGTCCACTACCGCGGCGACCATCGCATCCACCGACGCCCCGGCCGTGAGGTCGGCGGGAAGCGCGATCGCCTCACCGCCGGCCGCGCGCACGAGGTCTGCCGTCGCCGCGACCCCGTCCTCGGACACATCTGCCGCCGCGATCCGGGCGCCTTCCTTCGCGGCCAACAGGGATGTCGCCCGCCCGATGCCTCCCGCCGCGCCGGTGACGAGTACTACTTTCCCGTCGAGTAATCCTGACATTTTCTGTCCTTCTTCCGAGTAGATGCGTGGTACCTATCCGACCCGTGAGGCCGGCCAGTCGCGGGCTGGGGAACGCCATGCGGGCCAGTTGTCCTCCGGCTCCGGGCGGGTCACCGACACATGGTGAAAGCACTCCTGGCACTTGACGACCATGCGGGGGCCGAGGTGGTTGGCCACGGGATAGCGGGCGAGACTCGTCGCGCCGCAGGACGGACATTCACCGTCGACGGTGGTGCGTTCGACGTAGACCCGGTCGGTCTCGGGGCGGGGGAACAGGAGCCGGTCGACTGCCATGGGGATGCCTTTCTCAGAGGTTCCAGTTGCGGGGGGTGGCCACGGGCACGCTCCAGCGGCCCTGGTCGCGGTCGGCTGCGAGCTGCGCACGCCGTGCTGTGGTGGCGGCTTCGTCGACGTCCCCGTTCGTGATCACGATCCCGTGGGCGTCGGCCGCGAACTCAGGGCTCACGAGCCCGCTGCGAACGTCTTGCAGCACCTTCCCGGGGATACGGGCCAGGGGGTCACCCCAGCCGCCGCCACCGCCGATCACGAAGCGGAGCGCGTCGCCGGCTTTGAGGATCAGTCCGGAGAACTTGCCGGTCTGGTAGCGCGCGCCGCGGCCGAACTCGCCGTCGTTCGGGTCCGGTCGGCCCTGTTCGTCGAACATGCCGAACAACGGTTCGGCCCCACGCAGGTCGAGCGGGTCACCGTGTTCGGCGAGGTCGAAGTTCTCGATGTACCAACCGTAGGCCGGCGAGCCGGCGCCCCCTCCGTTCGACCCGGGAGCGCCGAGGCGGACCCGGTCGGCGGTGATGGTGACCATCGTGTCGGACTCGGCGAAGATCGAATAGACCGAGCCGAGACCGCCGCGGAACTCTCCGGCCCCGGCGGTGTCGATCACCATCTCATGTTGGACAATGACCAGCGGGCTCTCGATCTCGACGTGTTCCTGCACCGATGTCCGGCAGTTGCCGATCGGAATCACGCAGAACGAGACGCCGTCGTCCTTCCATGTGCCGCCCCAACCGCCACCGGCGAGCGCGAATGCGCCCCACGGCGTGCCTTCGTGGCCCGGACGAGTATCGATGCCGCCGAGGCTGACGACGACGGCAGTGCCGGTGTCGCAGGCGAATGCCTCGTCCATCGCCTGGCTCAGGGCCTGGGTGACGACGTTGATTCCCCGGGCACCGATGTCGGCGTGGTTGGAGCAACTCGACGGCGGCAGCACCTGCACCACGCTGCCGGACGGCAGCAGGGTCTCGATCGGCCGCAGCGTGCCGCTGTTGACCGGTGTCGAAGGGTCGACCATCAGCTTGACCGCCTCGATGCAGCGTGAGGCCTCGCACCACGCGGTACCGCAGTTGCCGAGGGGCTGGCGTCCGGACCCGGAGAAGTCGATCTCCATGGAGTCGCCGCGCACCTTCACGGTCACGTGGACCGGAATCGGTTCGTCGCTGACGCCGTCCTCGTCGAGGAAGTCCTCGGCGGTGTAGTCACCGTCCGGGATGCTCGCGATGCCGCGCCGCATGCTCGCCTCGGTGGCCTCGATGGCGTAGCGGCCGGCCGCGCGCACCTTCTCCAGGCCACCGCGAGCGATCAGATCCTGCAGCTGGCGCTCTCCGACCACCAGGCATCCGTGCAGGGCACGCAGATCGCCGAGCACGAGCTGCGGGACGCGGTTGTTCTCCAGGATGAAGTTGAACGTCGGGCGAACCGGCACGTCGTTCGCATACAGCAATGTCGGCGGCAGTTTGAGCTGTTCCTCGAAGTGCGTCTGGGTGCCGTTGGAGAAGCCGCCCGGGATCGCGCCGCCGAGGTCGACGAGGTGGGACGTCGAGTGCAGCAGGAATTCCACCCGGCCGTCGACGAAGACGGGCCGGAGCAGGTTGACGTCGGACTGGTGGATGGTGCCGCGCCACGGGTCGTTGACGAAGATGACGTCGCCGGGTTGCATGTTGTCGATGTCCCAGTCGTCCATCACGAAGTTCGCGATGTGCGGGGCGGTGAAGGCGTGCTGCATGCAGCCTTCCCACAGTGCGACGGTTTCCCAGCCGTCGTCGGTGCGCATGTGAATGGCGCTGGTGCAGTCGAGGATGTCGCGGCAGACCGGGGAGAAGGCGCTGCGCATCAGCGAGTCGAGCATCTCGCGGGCGACCTCGGTGAGGCCGTAGCGGAGGATGTCGAGTTCGACGTCGACGGCGGGGCCGGCGTCAGGGGTGGTGATCGTCATGGTCTGTTCCTCAGCTCTGGGGCTCGATGATGAGATTCAGGTCGCCGTCCACGTAGGCCGTCCGGCCGGGAAGGACGAGGGTGGTCGCGAACTTTTCCGCGACGAGGGCGGGGCCCTGCACCCGTTCGAAGGGTTCGAGTCGTTCCCGGACGTAGATGGACACCTCGACCTGCTCGGTCGTGCCCGGCAAGGTGAGCTCCGCCGTGCGCAGGAACGCCTCTCCGTCGTCGGGGGTGAGGTCGGTCTTGTGCTGCTTGCGCGGGATGATCGCCGTCACCTCCACCGTCGAGATCACGACGGGAATCTCCGTCGCCGCGAAACCGTAGGATTCCCGGTAAAAGTCGTGGAATTGCGGTACCAGCTCGGTCACACTGTCGGTGGTGAGAGCGCCGGAATGGATCGGCATGCGGTTGTCCCACGTCTGGCCGCGGTACATCGCGAAGACGGCCCGCTCGAAGCGGATTCGATCGACGTCGGCGCCCTGGCTGTCGAGTTCACCGCGGATGCGGTTCTCCAGCGCGACGAAGGCGGCCTCGATCGCCTCGGCGCTCGCGGGTGCGAGCGGTGTCATGATCGACTGCGCACGGGTGACCATCAGGTCGCTGCGCAGCAGTCCCATGGCCGAGAACTGGCCCGGGTTGCGCGGCACGATCACCTTGTCCAGGCCCAGGATCTGCCCGACGCGGTCGGCGAGCATCGGGCCTGCCGAGCCTGAGGGCTGCAGGGCGAACTCGCGGACGTCGAGCCCCCGGTACACCGAAATGGTGCGGACCTTCGCCGCGATGTCTTCACAGGCGACCTCGTAGGCCGCCGACGCGAGTTCGAGGGCCGACATGCCGAACTGCTCCCCGGCCTTCCCGAGCGCATCGAGCGAGGCGTCGACGTCGAGTTGAATGGCGCCGTTGGCGAACAGGTCCGGTTGAAGGACACCGAGAGCTGCGCACGCATCGGTGAGGGTGGGCTCGACACCACCGCGCTGGTAACACACCGGCCCGGGGTTCGAGCCGGCAGACGCCGGACCGACCGCCACATTGCCGAGCGTGCTGGGCCGGATCAGACTACCGGCGCCCGAACCGACGCTCTCCACGTCCACCAGCGGCATGGTCAGGGTGAGACCGGTTTCCAACGTCCACAGATCGGTGAGCGGTGTCTTGCCGGCCACGATCGCCGCCACGTCCGTGCTCGTGCCGCCGACGTCGATGGTGAGCAGGTTCGGCGAGCTGCTCTCGTTGGCGAGTTTGACGCTGCCGCTCACGCCGCCGACCGGACCGGAGACCAGCTGGAACACCGGAGCGCGGCCGGCGTCGGCGAACGTCGCGACACCTCCGTTCATCATCATGATCCACAGCGTCCCAGCGTAATTGCGCTCGGAGAGCCGACTCATCAGTCGGTCGAGGTAGCCGACGACGGCCGGACCGACGTACGCGTCGAGGGCGACGGTCGTGGTGCGCTCGTGCTCCTTGGTCACCGGGTAAAGTGCGGAAGTCTGAATGTAGGCTTCCGGCAACTCTTCTGCGACGATCTCAGCCGCCCGCTGCTCGTGGTCGGGGTTGATGTAGGAGTTCATCAAACACACGGCCACCGACTTCGCACCCTGGCTCGCCAGCGAACGCGCAGCGTCGCGAACGGCATTCTCGTCCAACGGCAACAATTCGGAACCGTCGTACCGCAGCCGCTCGGGAACACCGAAACGCGACTCGCGCTGCACGATGGGGCGCTCCTGGTGCGGCCGCAGCCAGGTGGGGTCGTAAAACCGGTCACCGAACTCGCGGTGCATGCGTCCGATGTCGAGCAGGTCCCGGTGTCCGCGTGTCGCGATCAGGCCGGTGCGCTCGCCGGTTCGACTGAGCAGGGCGTTGATGCCCACCGTGTGCCCGTGCACGATCTCGGCAACGTCCGGGACCTCGACACCGATCGCCTCGATGCTCAGAAGTACACCCTCCTCCTGCTGGAGGGTCGACAGCACCTTGCCGTCTCGGGTCTCACCCGTCTTGCGGTTGAGCGCAATGATGTCGGTGAATGTGCCACCGACATCGATGCCGACTATCCAGTCGGCTGCCCGCTCACTCTGCGTCATATCTCGGCCTCCGTGCTGTGTTTCCAGTGACATGCGCAGTGCATCTGCGCCACGTTTGTGTTGCACATCACTCTTCCGCACGGAGGGTGCGGGAACATCTGACGGAGGTCGTAGTTTCGTACGACCTTCGGTTTGATCAGCCTTACGTCGCTGTACGCGTGATATCGGAATTGCGCAGCCAGATCGACACGGCCTCGGCCCGGTTGGCTGCGCCGAGTTTGCGCAGTATGCGGGTGATGTGGGTCTTGACGGTCCCCTCCGAGATGACCAGCCTGCGGGCGATCTTGCCGTTGGAATCGCCGTCCGCCATGAGTTTCACGATCTGCACCTCGCGGCGGGTGAGCACGGAATCGTCGTCGCGACCGAGCGCGACGGACTTTTCTACCCCCTGCCCGGATGCCTTGGTCCAGCGTCCGAGCCCGTCCAGTTGGGCGCGTACCGTCGAAAGGCCTTCGAGCACACTTACTCTCGCCAGGTTCTGACTCATACCCTCGGCGAACGTCGCCAACAGGGCTTGATCGACACTGGTGAGATTACGTTGCTGGTGAAAACAATCGCCGTGCACCAGCCCGACGACGTCACCGTCGACAATCAGCGGCGCAATGCCGTACGACGAGGATCTGGTGATCTCTGCCAGCGGACGGTTGACGCGAGGGTTGTCCTGCACCTCGTGGACGATGGTCGCGCGAGCACCGACGACAGTGTCGTTCTCGACGAGCATGCGGTCGAGAACCGGCGGATTCTCCCTGCCGACCGCCACGATCTCCTCTGCCCAGCGCGGATCGCGGACGACGTGCATCGAATGCAACCGCCACGACCCGTCCACCGTCGACAACAGCGCACGATCGAAGCCGAGGCTGCACACCGCCTCGGGAGCCCGGGCCAACAGCGCGTCGACGGTCTGCACGTCGCCGACCCGCGCCAACGCCGACTGAACCTTCGTGAGAATCTCCGCGTGGTCGGCGAGGCCCAGCTGTGCCACCGCAGCCTCCGCCTCGCGTATGCGGCCGAGAAGCAGCATCAGGGAGGTCAGAGCGTCGGGCGACGTGTCTTGACGGCCGATTGCACACGTCATCTCCGCAGTCACCAGGTCCCACAGCCGACCCAGCGCCTGACTGTGCGACAGCGCGCCGACCGGCTGCGGACCGCTCAGATCGCGGTCGAGCAGCACGCTTACGTCGTGGATGAGGTCGGCGACCACACCGCCCAGCGCCACGGCGTCCTGTCCGATCGACGTGTTGCGCATGCTGCACTCCCAAGGCCCTCTCACGACCGATTTGTATAAATCTATTATGTATGATTTTTGGAATCAAGTGCTTTAGGTCACGAACTGGAGGGATGAGACGCGCCACCTCGCGAATCCGGACCTGCCCCTCAATGGAAGGACCATGAATGACGAATTCGAACCAGCCCACGCCGGTGCAACAGCTGATCGGCAACTTCGCCCCCAAACTGGTGTCGCTGACCGACGACGTCCTCTTCGGCGACATCTGGACCAGAGCCGATCTCACCCCTCGCGATCGCAGCCTGATCACCTGTGCCGCCCTGATTACCAACGGCAGTACCGAGCAACTACGCAGTCATCTCACGCGGGCCGTCGCCAACGGCGTCACGCAGTCGGAGTTGAAGGAGACAATTGTCCACCTCGCCTTCTACCGGGGTGGCCTCGCGCAATCTCGGCGATCACCCTCGCCCGGGAACTATTCGATACAGCCGAAACTCAGCTCTGATCGACTGTCGGACTTGTCGGCCCTCACTAACCAACCGTCCGTTACGTCTCGGGGTTCGCAGCGTAGTGATGGGTGCGCGGGGAAAGGAACATCTATGAAAGCAACGCGAGGGGAGGGCTGTCAGTACCTGGATATATCAGCGAACGGGGAGAACGCTCGACCGTAGTTGAGCTTCGTCGCAACCATCCCAGATGGAGGCAGTACGACCGTGTCGTTACGACGAAGTACCCCGGTATGGCGTCCAGGCGCCGGAAAGGAAGGCAAACCCGATGGCTGAAGAAGACGAGGCCCAGGCCGCGTTCGACAGCTTTGTTGCGTTGTGGACCACCGGAACGACCGCTGGACGGCGGGCACCGGTGTTGCGGCGACCCGGCGAGGTCGGACTGGACTACGACGACGTGACATTCCCGTCGACGGACGGCGTGCCGCTCGAAGGTTGGTTCATTCCCGCGGACTCCGACAAGTTGATCATCCACAATCATTTCCTGCCGGGCAACCGGTACGGATACCCGGGTCATCTCCCGGAATTCGGTGGATTCGGGGGTTTCGAGATCAACTTCTTGCCCGAGTACAAAGCATTGCACGACGCCGGCTACAACATCCTGGCCTACGATATCCGCAACCACGGCCTCAGCGGACAAGGTAACGGCGGCATCGTCGGCATCGGCTTGCTCGAGTATCGCGACGTCATCGGATCCCTGCACTACGCCGCCTCTCGGCCGGACACCGAGAAGATGAAAAAGGTTCTGCTGTCGGTCTGCCTCGGCGCCGACTCCACCGCAGTGGCCTGGTCCAAGCACCCGAACGAGTTCTCCGATATCCAGGCGATGGTCATGCTGCAGCCAGTTTCCGCCAAGTACGTCGTCGAGGAGTTCGTCAAAGGCGTCGGCATGGCCGATGGCTACGAGAAGTTCGACAAGGCTGTGCACGAGCGGACCGGGTTCCACCTTGCCGAGCAATCACCGCTCGAGCACGTCAAGGCCGTCACCGTCCCCACACTCGTTGCGCAGGTCCACAACGACACCATGACACGCCCAGAAGACGTCCAATCGATCTACGATGCGCTACCCGTGGACGATAAAGAGTTGCACTGGATCGAAGGCACCGACCGCCGCTTCGATGGCTACAACTACTTCGGCATCCACCCCGAAGTAGCGATCGATTGGTTCGACAAGCACCTCGAGTGACCCGGCACGCGTCCGCTCTGGGATCGCCCTGCACACGCGCAAACTCTGCGGGCTAGGGCCTTCCCCGTCGGGCGCGGCGGCCGCCGTTTGCCTACCGGAGCATGGCCGATCAGGCGGGCGCGGAACAGCATTGCGACCGACTGCGCCGACAACGGTGCCGGTGCGAAGGGGGTGTGGCCCCAGCGGTCGATCGGTGTGAACAGCGACCGTTTCGTCCCGGCGCGGGGCTTCGGCGAGCACGGCGGGCGTCACAGGTGGTGGCGCGTCAGGAACGCCTCGATTACGGCGGCGAACACCTTGGATCACTGCCTAATCGTGTGCCCGCTCCACGACCCAGGCGGCGACTTGTGTCCGCGAGGTGAAGCCCAGTTTGGCCAGGATGTGCTCGACGTGGCCCTGTGCGGTGCGGGGTGAGATCACGAGGCGGTCGGCGATGGCCTGATTGGTCAGTCCTTCGGCGATGAGGTCGGCGACTTGGTGTTCGCGCTTGGTCAGTCGTGTCGACGTGCCGGTGTCTCGGGCGGGGGTTCCGGACTGCTGCTCGTGGAGGGCGTAGGCGATAGCTGCGTCGAAACCGAGTTGCTCGCCTTTACGTCGGGCGGCCCCGAACGCTTTGTCGCCGAGTTCCGTCCGGGCCTTCTCGAAGTATTCTTTCTGGTAGACAATCAGATTGGAGTGAATCACCGCGGAACTGCCGATCGCTCGCGCCAGCCCGTCGGCAGCTCCCATCAGAACAGCAGCCCGGAGTGCATCGTGTCGTTCGAAACTGATCCAGGCGAGCGCTTCGAGACAGGACGAAACGACCCGGGGGCTGCGCACCTGCCGGGTCAGCTCCAGCGACTCCTCGAGTAGGTGCACCGCACGGTCTGCATTACCTTGCTGCCACACGGCAATTCCCAGAGACCACAGCGAATGCGAGCGATACATCTTCTCGCCGTGCTTCTCCGTGATTGCGAGGACCCGCTCGTGGCATTCGATCGCCTGCGCTGCCGCGCCGCTGAGTCCGTATGCCGTCCCGAGCGGGTACAGGGCGGCAACTTCGAGCGTGCGGTCTCCCTGTCGGCTGAACTCTGCGAGCGCGGTCTCCAGGTGAGAGCGGGCACGGACGAGGTCACCGCCCAGGAGGGCGAGCATTCCGTCGGTGAAGGAGACGAACGCACGTATCAAGGGGTCGCTGGTCTGCGCTGCCAGCGCGCGCCCTTGCTCGACGCGTGCCGCCCCGGTGTTCACGTCACCCTGGACGTTCGCCATCACGCTGGCTCCGTAGAGGCCCTTGGCCCATTCGAGGGTGGGTGCGCCGCTCTGCCGGGCCACCAGTTGGTCGTACCAGCGCCGACCCTCGTTGTACTGGCCCTGCGAACTCCAGAACAGAAACAGGGCGGCGGCGGTGCGCAGTCCGGCGGCGGGATCGTCCTCGACACCGAATTCGAGCGCCTCCCGCAGATTCGGTTGCTCCCGCTTCAGCCGCTCAATCCACTCCACCTGGCGGGCGCTGATCCACTCCGCCTCCGATTCGAGCGCCAACGCCTCGTACCAATCCCGATGCCGGCGACGCAATGACAGAGCCTCGCCGGTCTGTTCGAGTTTCTCGTACCCGTACTCGCGGAGGGTCTCGAGCATCCGGAACCGCACCACCGACTCCTGCTCCTCCCGGATCAGGATCGACTTCTCCACCAACGACGTCAGCGTATCCAGCAACTCGTCCGGGTCCAGGCCCTCACCGCACACCCGCTCCGCGGCATCGAGTTCGACACTCCCGGCGAACACCGCCACCCGACCCCACACCAGTTGCTCACCGGCACTGCACAACTCGAAACTCCAGTCCACCGACAACCGCAACGTCTGCTGCCGCGACGGCGCCCCCCGGTTCCCCCGGGTCAACAGGGCATAGCGGTCGGTGAGTCGCCCGAGGATCTGCTCCGGCGACATCGCCCGCAACCGGGCCGCCGCCAACTCGATCGGCAACGGCAACCCGTCGAGACGGTGACAAATACCCACCACCGCTGCCGCGTTCTCCTCGGTCAACGCGAACCCCGGAACCGCCGCCGCCGCGCGCTCGGCGAACAGGGTCACCGCATCGTAGGTCGGCAACCCCCGCAGAGTCTGCTGCCGATCAGGGTCCGGCACGGTCAGCGGCGGAACCCGCAGCACCGCCTCCCCGCCGATGCCGAGGGGCTCGCGGCTGGTCGCCAGAACCCGCACCCCGGGGCACACCCGCAACAGGGCTTCGGTCAGCCCCGCCACGGCGTCCACGATGTGTTCGCAGTTGTCGAGGACCAGCAACACCTCCCGCGGCGCGAGGAACTCGATCAGCACCTCCGACAGCGGCCGCGCCGACTGATTCCGCACCCCCACCGCCGCGGCCACCGCATCACTCAGCGACGACGCGTCCCGCAGTTCCCCCAACTCGATCAGGCGCACCCCGTCCGCGTAGTCGCGCTGCACCGCTGCCGCCACCCGCATCGCCAGCCGTGTCTTGCCCACACCGCCGATCCCGGTCAACGTCACCAGCCGCGACCCGGTCAGCAGATTCCGTGCCTCCGTGAGCTCGTGCCGGCGACCGACGAAACTCGTCAACTCCAAAGGGAGGCTGCCCGTCGCGCCCAGCACGCCGGACGGCGGCGACAATCGTCCGCGCACCGACCGCTGCTGCCCGTCCCCCTGCGCGTCGGGTTCCGCGCGCAGGGCCATCTCGTCGACCGGCATCCCGTGGTCGCGTTGCAGTCTGCGCAGCTGTTCCCCGAGGTCGGCCGCCGTTGCCGGACGCTCACCGGGCTCGCGGGACATCGCGCGGGCGATCACCGCGGCCACGTCGTCGTCGATACCGTGCTCCCGCAGATCCGGCACCTCCTGCGTGGTGATCCGCAGGAACTGCGCCACCACCTGCTCCCCGCTACGCCGCTCGAACGCCGCATGACCGGTCAACGCACTGAACAGGGTGGCGCCGAGACCGTAGACATCGGCGGCCGGGCTCGGCGGATCGCCACCGAGCACCTCCGGCGCCGTATACGCCGGCGACCCGGTGACCGCACCCGTCGCGGTCTCGAACCCCCCGCTGATGTGCGCGATACCGAAATCCGCCAACTCCGGCTCGCCGTAATCGGTGAGCAGGATGTTCGCCGGCTTGATGTCCCGGTGCAGAATCCCGAGCCGGTGCGCCGACTCCACCGCACCCGCCATCTTCACCCCCAGCCGCAGCACCTCGTCCAGTGCCAGCGGGCCGTTCTCCCGGACCCGGGCCTCCAGGGAATCCTGCGAGTGGAACGGCATCACGATGTAGGGCCGTGCGCTGTCGGTGGCACCGACCTGCAACACACCCACGATGTTCGGATGCCCCGTCAGCCGGCCCATCGCCCGCTGCTCCCGGAAGAACCTCGCCCGGTTCTCCTCGTCCAGGTCGACGGTGAGCACCTTCACCGCGACCGTGCGGTCCAGGTCGGCCTGGATGCAGCGGTAGACGACACCGAACCCGCCGCGACCGATCTCCACGGCATCGTCGAACCCGGCGCCCGCCAACTCCGCGGCCGGGGCCGGCGGATACCGCTGCGTGTCGAGCGGATCACCTTCACCCATCGGACGGACCACTCACCCCGTCGGCTCATCGGCCATCGCCCGCTGGTCCCGACGGCACGACCAGCGCACATTCCCGTGGACTCACCTCGCGATGGCGTCCTCTCGAGGATATCGCCGACGGAGTCCGGTGCGGACGATCCTGGAGCGACCGGTGTGAGACTCCCCATTTAGTCAACTAGGTTGATCAATCTGGTTGTACGCTTTGCGAATGATCACCGAACAGGCCACCGCTCAGGTCCTGCGGGAAGCGCTGCGCCCGATCTGGCGACAGCTCACCACGGGCAGGACGATCTCCGTCGGCAAGATAGGCGTGCTCGCGTACCTGTCGAAGCACGGACAAACGTCCGCGTCGACACTCGCGACGGCCGAGCGAATCAGCCCCCAGGCGATCGCGACGGCAGTGCGCGAACTGGAAGGTCTCGGGTTGGTCGTGCGGACGCCCGACGAGCAGGATCGCCGCCGGATCTGGATCGAGCTCACCGACGCCGGGTGGGAGAGGCTGGCGCAGGAACGGTCGAAAGGCCTCGATTGGCTGGAGCAGGCCATCGCGGAGCGGCTGACCGCCGAGGAGAAGAAGACTCTCGACTCCGTCGTCCCGATTCTGCGCAAGTTGGTGGACGATGCGCCCGGCGACTGAGTCCCTCACGCACCCCCGGCTACTGCCGGGCCTGGCCTACGCCGCCCTGACGACCGCGATCGTCAGCTCACTCGGCATGCTGCTGGTCCCCACCATCTCCCACGACATGCACGTGGAGGTGAGCACCGGCCAATGGATGCTCACCGTCAATCTGCTGGTCGGTGCGGTCGCGACACCGATCATGGGCCGGCTGAGCGACGGCCCGCACAAGAAGCGCCTGCTGCTGTGCTCCCTGACCACGATCCTGGTCGGTTCGATCGTCGCGGCCACCGCGCCCACCTTCCCCGTCTTCCTCATCGGACGCGCACTGCAGGGACTCACCTACGGAATCGTTCCGGTGACGATCGCGTTGGCCCGCCGCTATCTCCCCGAGAACCAGGCCCGGCTCGGCATCTCCAGCCTGTCGGTGACGGTGACGACGGGCCTCGGGCTCGGGTATCCGCTGACCGGCATCCTCGCGGACCTTCTCGGGTTCCGTTTCGCGTTCTGGTTCGCGGCGCTGTTCCTGATCACCACCATTGTCGTCGTCTGGCGTGTCGTTCCCGCAGGCCCCGACGAGCAGGCGCCACGCAACACGCTCGACGTGCCCGGTGCACTGCTGGTCGGCACCGGACTCGCGTCACTTCTCGTCGCCGTCAGCGAGGGCTCACGGTGGGGCTGGGGCTCTCCGTGGACCGTCGGATTCTTCGCCGGGGCCGCGATCCTGCTGACGGCGTGGTCGCTCGTCGAACTGCGCACCCCGCATCCGCTGATCAACCTGCGGGTACTGCGCAACGCTGACGTGCTGGTCGCGAACAGCACCGCGATCGGCCTCGGTGCCGCAATGTACATCGGACTTTCGATCGGCAGCCTCATCGCCCAGTCGCCCGCCTCCACCGGCTACGGCATCGCGTTGCCCCTGTTCTGGGCCGGATTCGTGATGCTTCCCCTGTCGGTGGCCAGTTTCGGCGCGAACCGACTCGTCCGCGCGGTCTCACACCGGATCCGCATGAGAACGCTGCTGCTCCTCGGCGCGGGCCTGGTGACGGCCTCGAGCATGTTCCTCTGGTTCGCCCACGACGCACTGTGGGAAATCCTGATCGGCATGCTGGGATTCGGCGCCGGAATGGGCATGACATACGCGGCGATGCCTTCCCTGATCGCGCGCAGCGTCGCCGATACCGAACTCGGCAGTGCCGTCAGCTTCAACCAGGTGCTGCGTACCGTCGGCGGCTCGTTCGGCAGCGCCGTCGCGGGCGCGGTACTCGCCGCGAACCTGGCACCGGACCTACTACCCACCGAAACCGGGATCGCGCACACACTCGCCATCGGATCGATCGGATGCGCGATCGTCTTCGCCGCATTGCTCGTCAACTACGTGAAGTCGCGTCTGCCGTCGCCCGAGCGCACAGGCGCGAGTGTCAGTCGGATCTAGCGTCGGGATTTCGTCTTTCCCAGGTGAGGTCCCGGGTCGCGGGATTGGACCGAGCCTTGTTCACAGCGCTGGACCCGCGGCGGCCGCCGCGATCGATCCTCGACTCGCGGTCCCCATTCCATTACTGCAAGCAGTGCGCTTGTTTCGTAGGCTTATACCCTACGAAACGTACCTGAGATACGAGGTGGAATCGGTGGCGACAGCACACAGCACCGCGGTACCCGCGCCCTTGGCCCGCCGGCCCTTGCGCACCTTCCGCCCCCAGGACGCCGTCGACGTCTACGCCCACCCACGCCCCGAACTCGCCCGCCTAGTCAGACGCGGGGTCCTGCACCGCGCCGCCCCCGGTTACTACATCGTCGCGCCCCCAGAACAAGCCGGCCGCATCTGGATCCCGAACCTCGAAGCCGCCGCCGCCGGGATCGCCGCATCGATCTACGGGCCCGACGACGCGATCGTGATGGGCATCAGCGCCGCCCGCCTCCACCACGCGATTCCCCGGGCGTTGGCCACCGCGGTCGTCGCCGTCCCCCGGCGGCACCGGACGATCACCCTCACCGACCGGACCGCCACAATCCGCTTCCTCCGGCGCGACACTCGTGAACTCGATGCGGAACGAGTAGACACCCCGCTCGGGCCCGCTCTCGCCACCACCCCGGAACAGACCATCCTCGACCTGGCGCGGTGGCCGCGACTCGGGGACGCCGAGAATGAAATACCGGAGGCCGCCTCGTCGCTCTACCGGCGCAGTGACCGCGAACGTCTCGCCGCGCTGGCTTCCGAGCAGGGACTGGTTGCGGCTCTCGCCCGCGCCGAGACCTGGGCGCAGGCAACGTCGTGAACCTCGACGAACGTGACAGTGTCGCCGACCGGTTCGGGGTTGCACCCGAGCAGGTCGAACGCGACCACCTCATCTCCCTGCTCATCGCCTACTCGAGTGAGCATTTCGCTGACCGCTGCACTTCATCGGCGGCACCGCCCTCGCCCGGACACACCTGCCCGACGGGCGACTCAGCGAGGACATCGATCTCATTACCCTCGATAAACGACGTAGCGTGCTGGCCACCGATCTCGACAAAGCGCTCCCGAGAGCGCTTCAGCGGTCACACGGTCGACTCGAATGGGCACCCCCGCTCAGTGCGGGATCGAGCGTCGACGCGGCCATCCTCCATACCACCAGCGGGCTGTCCGTAAAGATCCAACTCCTCTCATCCACCGACCGCCCCCTGTGGCCCACCGAACCCCGCGACCTCATCCAGCGCTACAGCGACGCCCCACCAGCCCGGCTGCTCGTACCCACCCTGCCGGCGTTCGCCGCCTCCAAGACCGCCACCTGGTGCGACCGCACCGCCGCCCGCGACCTGTGGGACCTCTGGGCCCTGAACAACATCGGCGCGATCAACCCCGACACCGCCGCGCTGTTCCGGACACACGGGCCGACCGGGAAGAACCCCGGCGACTACGTCTTCAGGAAGCCGCCCAGCGACAACGAATGGCAAACGCAACTTGCCGGCCAAACCCGACTCACCGTTACCGCCACCGCCGCCCTCCACACCGTCCGCACCGCGTGGGCCCACGTCGCACCCAACCCCTGAACCCCACCTGACCACGCGCGTCTCCGCCACGAATCCCGACACACTCTGGCAGCACACCCCGTCGTGGTGGCTACTCGACATCTAATGCTCGTGCTGATCGCCCTCAGGATTCAAGCCAACATGCGTCCCGCCGACATCGGCGGAGACGCGCGGCCTCCGAGTTGCAATGCGATGAGGCGTGCCGACAGTCAGATCGAACCGTGAAGTCGCGTCTGCCGGCTCCGACGCCGGAGCCGGCAGACGCGAGTGTCAGTCGAGGTTAGACACCTTCGACGATGGCGGCCATTCCCTGCCCGCCGCCGATGCACATCGTGACGAGCGCCTTGCCGCCGCCGCGCCGCCGCAGTTCGTGCAGTGCGGTGGTGGTCATCCGCGCGCCCGTGGCACCGATCGGGTGTCCGAGTGAGATGCCGGACCCGTTGACGTTCAGGCGGTCCCGGTCGTCGAAACCCCATTCCTTCAGGACGCCGAGCACCTGGCACGCGAAGGCCTCGTTCAGCTCGATCAGCGCGAAGTCGTCGAAACTCGCACCGGTGCGGCGGAACAGCTTCGCCGCGGCCGCGACCGGTCCGAGACCCATCAGTCCCGGCTCACAGCCGGCGGCCGCCCACCCGGTGAGGAAGCCCATCGGCTCGAGACCGAGTTCGTCCAGCTTGTCCTCGGCGACGACGAGCATCGACGACGCCGCATCGTTCTGCTGAGACGCGTTACCGGCCGTGACGACACCGTCCTTGACGACGCTGCGCAGCCGCGCCAGCGACTCCGCGGTGGTATCGGGACGGATGCCCTCGTCACGCGACACGACGGAGACGTTGCCCTTGCGATCGGTGATCTTGACCTCGATCACCTCGTCGTCGAACTTGCCTGCCTCCCAGGCCGCATGGGCCCTGGCGTGGCTGTCGGCGGCGAACGCGTCGGATTCTTCGCGGCTGATTCCGCACCGCGACGCGACATTTTCCGCGGTCTCGATCATGCCGCTGATCTTCCCGAACCGCCATTCCGGCTGGGAGCGCTCACGGCCGCGGTCGAGACGGTCGTAGAGGTTGAGCGATCCGGCGCGGGTGCCCCACCGGGCTCCGGTGGTGTAGTGCTCGATGTTGCTCATCGACTCGACGCCACCGGCGAGCACGACGTCGGCTGCTCCGGTCTGCACCATCATCGACGCCGTCGCGAGGGCCTGCAGTCCGGTGCCGCAGCGGCGGTCGGTCTGCAGTCCGGCGACCGAGATCGGCAGTCCCGCCTCGAGCGCCGCCCACCGTCCGATACACGGGGCCTCGGAGTTGGCGTACGACTGCCCCATCGCGACGTCCTCGATGAGTTCCGGGTCGATGCCCGACCGCGCGACGGTCTCCTTGATGACCGTCGCCGCCAGGATCTCGGCGGGCACGTCGCGCAGTCCGCCGCCGAAGCGGCCGACGGCCGTGCGGACGGGGGCGACCAGTGCTGCTCTACGCATGTTGTTCCTCGTTTTCAGGAGACCAGGACGCGGACGGTCTCGGCGACGCACGCCGGCTTGTCCTCGCCCTGGATCTCGATGGTGTATTTGACGATCAGTTGCGCGCCCTGCTTCGTGCGCTCGAACGACACGATCTCGCCGCCGGCCCGGACCTTCGCCCCGACCTTCACCGGCTGGGGGAAGCGAACCTTGTTGAGGCCGTAATTGATCACCAGCTTCACGCCGTCGATGCGCATGAGTTCGGCGCCGAGTTTCGGCAGCAACGACAGCGTGAGGTAGCCGTGGGCGATGGGAGCGCCGAACGGGCCCGCGGCGGCCCGCTCGGGATCGACGTGGATCCACTGGTGGTCTTCGGTGGCGTCGGCGAACCCGTTCACCCGGTCCTGGGTGATCTCGAGCCAGTCGCTGTGCCCGAGCTGTTCGCCGACTGCGGATTCGACGTCGTCGATTCCCTGAAATACGCGCATGACACTCTCTTCGGGTCGGCCCGGTACCGGGCAAAGGGGGAAGGGCTAGATGTTGACGTTTTCGAACACAGCCGCGATGCCCTGTCCTCCGCCGATGCACATCGTCTCGATGCCGTAGCGGGCCGCGCGGCGGTCCAGTTCGCGAAGCAGATTGGCCAGGATACGGCCACCGGTGGCGCCGACCGGATGTCCGAGGGAGATGCCGGAGCCGTTGACGTTGAACCGGTCTCGCATGTCGGTGTCGTCGAACTTCCACTCCCGCGCGCACGCGAGGACCTGCGCGGCGAACGCCTCGTTGATCTCGAGAAGATCGATGTCGTTCAGCGTGAGCTTGGCCCGGGTGAGCGCCTTGTCGACGGCCGGGACGGGGCCGATGCCCATCCGGTTCGGCTCCACCCCTGCCACACCCCAGCTGACGAGCCGGGCGAACGGGCGCAGGCCGAGTCGCTCGGCGTTGTCGGGGGTGGTGACGATCGCGGCGGCGGCCGCGTCGTTCTGTCCGCACGCGTTGCCCGCGGTCACGGTGGCGTCCGGGTCGACGCGGGAGCGGATGGCCCGCAGAGCCGCCAGCGATTCGACCGTGACATCACGGCGCGGGTGCTCGTCGGTGGTGTGGACGACGGGATCCTTGCCGCGCTTGCCGGACACGGCCACCGGGATCGTCTCGGCGTCGAACAGTCCGGCGTCCTGTGCCCGGACTGCGCGCGCATGCGATTCGGCGGCGTACGCGTCCTGTTCCTCACGGCTGATGGAGTATTCGCGGCGCAGGTTCTCCGCGGTCTCGATCATGCCGCCCTCGACGGGGAAGTTCACGCCGCCGGAGTTGGTGCGCGGCTTGGCCAGCCGGTCGTGGAACTCCACCGACGCACCCTTGACGCCCCAGCGCATTCCGGTGCTGTAGAACTCGGTCTGGCTCATCGACTCGGCGCCGCCGGCGATCACCAGATCGCTCATCCCGGTCTGCACCTGCATGGCCGCGTAGATCACGGCCTGGAGCCCGGAGCCGCAGCGGCGGTCGAGTTGGATGCCGGGCACGGTGACGTCGAGGCCGGCGTCGAGCGCGGCGATCCGGCCGATGGCCGCCGCCTCGCCGTTGGCGTAGCCCTGACCGAAGATGACGTCGTCGATGTCTTCGGAGGTGAGCGACGTCCGTTCGATCAGGCCCTTCAGCACGGTCGATGCGAGGGCTGTGACAGGGACGTCGCGGTACATGCCGCCGAATCCCCCGACCGGGGTGCGGACGGGTTCACAGATCACTGCGTCGAACATGGTCAGAGGGCCTTCTTGGCTTCGCGGACGAGACCGCCACCGATGATCAGCCGCTGGATTTCGCTGGTGCCCTCGTACAGGCGCAGCAGCCGGACTTCACGGTAGATCCGTTCCACCGGAACATCTCTCATGTACCCGGTGCCGCCGTGGACCTGCACCGCGAGGTCGGCGACCTTGCCGGCCATCTCCGTGCAGTACAGCTTGGCCACGGACGGCGAGATCCGACGGTCCTCACCGCTGACGTACTTGCGTGCCGCGTCCCGCACCAGCGCGCGGCCCGCGGACACGCCCACCTGCTGGTCGGCGATCATGGCCTGCACCAGTTGGAAGTCACCGATCGGGGTGCCGCCCTGCTTCGTGACCGCCGCGAACGCGACGGACTCGTCGAGCGCACGCTGAGCGCTACCGACGGCGAGGGCCGCGATGTGGACCCGGCCCCGGGCGAGCGACGTCATGGCGGCGCGGTAGCCGGCCTCCTCGCTGCCGCCGACCAGGGCGGATTCCGGGACGGTGACGTCGTCGAACGCGACCTCCGAGGTCCAGGCGCCCTCCTGGCCCATCTTCTTGTCCTTCGGTCCGACCACGACACCGGGAGTGTCGGCGGGAACGAGGAACACCGCGATACCGGTTCCGGTCTCGTCGGCGGGACGGGTGCGCGCGAACACGACGAACAGGTCGGCCAGCGGCGCGTTGGTGATGAACCGCTTGGTGCCGTTGATCGTCCACGAACCGTCCTTCAGGACGGCGCGGGTGGTCAGACCCGCCGGGTTCGACCCGGCCTCCGGCTCGGTCAGCGCGAACGACGCGACCACGTCACCCGACGCGATGCGCTCCAGCCACTCCGACTTCTGTTCGTCCGTACCGAAATTCACCAACACCTGGCCGGCGATCCCGTTGTTGGTACCGAACATCGACCGCAACGCCAGGCTCGTGTACCCGAACTCCATGGCCAGTTCGACGTCCTGGGTGAGGTCGAGTCCGAGCCCTCCCCACTGCTGCGGGATGGCGTATCCGAACAGACCCATGTCTGCCGCCTTGCGGCGAATGTCGTCCGGAATCAGATCCTTTTCCGCGATTTCATTTTCCCTGGGAATTACTTCCTTCTGAATAAAGGCTCTCGTCTGCGCGAGAATGTCCTTGAAGTCTTCGTCACTCACTTCGCGTTCAGCCATGAAGGTGAATATCCAGCAACCCGGCCTCGCTGTCAAGGCGGCACCGCCACCACGAACACGCAGCACAGAGCACATTTACGACCCATAGGAACAGGGCAACCCTCGGTTTCCCTCAGCGTCTTTGACCACGGCCGGCCTAGGCACTTGAATAGGTGTCAGTGCCAGGGGAAATTGCCCGGGCATATTCGCGAACAATAATATTTCCCGGCGAGATGGAACTCGATATTCGACATGGTAGGCAGACCCGAGGACGCACTCCTCTACAAGGGCTACACCGTCGATCCGCAGGAACTCGAACAGTTGCTGCTGTCCCGGCGCGGTGTGCTCGACGTCGTGGTGGTCGGCCGCTCCGTGCCCGGGGTCGGAGAGATGCCGGTCGCGTTCGTGGTGGCAGACACCGCGGCGCACCTCACCGCCGACAACCTGATCGAGTTCGTCGCCGCGAAGGTGCCGCCGTACAAGAAGGTGCGCGAGGTGGTCTTCGTCGACGAGTTGCCCCCGCACCCCCGGGGCGCGGTCCTGCGGTCCGCGCTACGCGACCGCCTGCACGACGAGCAGAGTACGGAGAACTGATGGATACGGGACAGGTGGAACGATGACACGACTGGCGCAGACTGCCGGACTGACGGACACGCAGGACGAGATCGTCTCGGCGGTACGGGCGTTCGTCGACAAGGCGATCATCCCGCAGGCGCAGGAACTCGAGCACTCCGACACGTACCCGACGGCGATCGTCGAACAGATGAAGGAGATGGGCCTGTTCGGACTCACCATCCCCGAGGAGTACGGCGGAATCGGCGAATCCCTCCTCACCTACGCACTGTGCGTCGAGGAGATCGCGCGCGGATGGATGAGCGTGTCCGGCGTGATCAACACCCATTTCATCGTGGCGCACATGATCACCCAGCACGGCACACCCGAACAGAAGGCGCAGTACCTCCCCCGCATGGCGACCGGTGAACTGCGCGGCGCGTTCTCGATGTCCGAGCCCGAACTGGGATCCGACGTCGCCGCCATCCGGACCAAGGCGGCCAAGGCTGCAGACGGCAACTACGTGATCGACGGCCAGAAGATGTGGCTCACCAACGGCGGGTCGTCGACGTTGGTGGCGGTACTCGTTCGCACGGAGGAGGGGGCACCGAAAGCCCACGACAACCTCACCGCGTTCCTCATCGAGAAGCCTGCCGGGTTCGGCGAGGTGCTGCCCGGGCTCACGATTCCCGGGAAGATCGACAAGATGGGCTACAAGGGCATCGACACCACCGAGATGGTGTTCAGCGGCTACCAGGCGGCCGCGGACACGATCCTGGGCGGCGACCCGGGCCGCGGCTTCCGGCAGATGATGGACGGCGTCGAGGTCGGCCGCGTCAATGTCGCCGCCCGGGCGTGCGGTATCGCGCAGCGCGCGTTCGAACTCGGCGTGAAGTATGCGAAGGCGCGGGAGACGTTCGGGTCACCGATCGCCGAACACCAGGCGATCGCGTTCCGGATCGCAGAGATGGCCACCAAGGTCGAGGCGGCGCACCTGATGATGGTGAATGCGGCGCGGCTCAAGGACTCCGGCGAACGCAACGACGTCGCCGCCGGGATGGCGAAGTACCTCGCGAGCGAGTTCTGCTCCGAGGTCACGCAGGACAGCTTCCGGATCCACGGCGGTTACGGCTACTCCAAGGAATACGAGATCGAACGCCTCATGCGGGAGGCACCGTTCCTCCTCATCGGCGAGGGCACCAGCGACATTCAAAAGCAGATCATCAGCCGCGGCGTGCTGCGGTCGTACAACTGAGGCGTTTCGGACAACTGAGGAAGGAAGAATTCATGACACTTCTCGAGGGACGGGTCGCCGTCGTCACGGGCGCAGCCCAGGGCATCGGTTTCGAGATGGCCCGGAAGTTCGCGAGTGAGGGCGCGTCGGTCGTCCTCGGCGACATGCACGCCGAGAACGTCGAGGCCGCCGCCGGAAAGCTGGAGGCCGACGGATTCCAGGCAGTTGCCGTCGCCTGCGACGTGACCGACCCGGACCAGATGCAGAATCTGGGAAAGACGGCGATCGACGCGTTCGGCGCCATGGACGTGTGGGTCAACAACGCCGGCATCACCCGCGACGCGACACTGCGCAAGATGTCTCTCGCCGATTTCCGCTCTGTCATCGACGTGCACCTGCAGGGCGCATGGCTGGGCACCCAGATCGCCTCCATCGCGATGCGCGAGGCGGGCAAGGGCTCGATCGTGAACATCTCGTCGATCTCGGGCAAGGTCGGCATGGTCGGGCAGACCAACTACAGTGCCGCGAAGGCCGGCATGGTCGGCCTCACCAAGGCAGCCGCGAAGGAGGTCGCCCACCTCGGCGTCCGGGTCAACGCGATCCAGCCCGGCGTGGTGAACACCGACATGATCCGTGCCCTGCGCGCCGACATCATCGAGGCGAAGCTCAAGGAGGTCCCGATGGGCCGCGGCGCCGAACCCGAGGAGATCGCGAACGTCGCGCTGTTCCTCGCGTCGGATCTGTCCAGCTACATGACGGGGACCGTCCTCGAAGTCACCGGTGGACGACACATCTGAGGCAGTAGTCTGCACTGGTGGAGTCGCGACACGTCGAGTACTTTCTCGCCACCGTCGACAACGACGGCCTCGCGCTCGCGGCGGAGGCCCTGGGCGTCACCAAGCCGTCGTTGTCGAAGGGGCTGCGCAACCTCGAGCGTGATCTCGGTGTCGAACTGTTCCACCGCGTGGGCCGCGGCCTGGTCCTCAGCGCGGCAGGACGGGCATTCGTCGGTCCCGCGCGCAAGATCGTGCGAGATCTGGTGGCCGCCGAGAGCTCGCTCGTCGACGTCTCGGGGCTGCCGCGCGGCCGACTCGACATCTGCGCGTCGGCACACGTCGCGGAAGGCCCGGTCACGGAACTGATCGGGTCCTTCCGCAAGCAATACCCCGGCGTGGTCGTCCGGCTCGCCGACCTGCGCCCGGTCGACGTCATCGGGTCGATGATCCGCGACGGGCACTGCGAGATCGCGTTCAGTCATTTCCCGTTCGCCGCAGCGGGATTGACCACGCGTGTCCTCGGGATCCACGAATACTGGCTGGTGGTTCCGCACGACGCCGAAATCACCTGGCGGGACCCCTTCCCTCTCGACGACCTTCCGGATCTTCCCGTGGTGGGGCTGCCCAAGGAGTCGTCGTCGCGCACCGTCATCGAGAAGGCGCTGCAGAACGCGGGCCGCCGGACGACCCTGTCGGCCGTCGTGGAACAGCGGGAAGCCGTCGGCGCGTTCGTCGTCGAGGGTGTCGGAATGTCGTTCATGGAACGCACCCTCGCGGAACGGGCCGCTGTCGGCGGCGCACGAATCTGCACCCTCGACCCGCCGATCACCACCCCCTACGGGGTGATCTACGACGAAGCGCGGCTATCTCCTGCCGGGCGCGCATTCCTCGGCACGCTCGCGCCGTGAGCCTCGTCGAGCGAGGCGATGAACGCCGCCGCCGCGGGCGGGGGCGGATCCGGGCGATGGACGATTCCGATGGTGCGCACTTCCGGCGGTGCCAGCGACCGGACCACGACCCCCGGCAGTTCCTGCTCGGCGACGCGCCTCGGGAGCAGGGTCGCTCCCGCACCCTGGACCACCAGCTCCCACATCGACTGACGATGCGCACACTCGACGGCGATGTTGTCTACCGGCAGTCGTGGTCGCGACCCGATCTCGACGATCATCGGAATGTCGGCAAGCAGGTCGACGGGCACCGGATCCGGTAGCTCGATCGCCAGATCGGGATGGAGTGCGAGCACGATCTCCTGCGTTCCCACCACCCGGGACTCGAGCCCCTGCTGGTCGCCGAGCAGCTCGGTGAACCCGAGATCGCACTCGCCGGACCGGACCGCGCGGCCCACGCCGTCGGGAGCGTCCGCCGCCACCGTGACCAGCACGACGCTCGGGAACTTCCGGTGAAACCGGCCGACGATCCGCGGAAGCGGATCGGCGGCAAGAGAATTGAGAACCGCGATCGTGAGCGTGCCGGACCGCAGTTCGGCGACGTCGTGCACGACGGCCCGCGCCCGCTCGACATCGGCGAGAACCTGCCGCGCCGCGCTCGCGAACGACGCGCCCGCCGGGGTGATCCTCAGCTTCCGCCCGCCACGGTCGAACAGTTCCACACCCAGATCGCGTTCAAGGGTGCGGATCGCCTGCGACAGCGACGGCTGGGCGATGAACAGGGCACGCGCAGCCTCGGTGATGCTGCCGTGATCGACCACGGCGACGAGATACTCGGCGTCCCGGATGTCCACCGCCCGAGTCTAGCGACTGCGCAGTCCCTGGCTGCCTCGCCGTCGCACAGCTGGTCGGTCCGCACTGGAAAGGACCCGCGGCCCCGCTCGTCCGGGATCCTGCCGACCCGCTCCCACGGCCCGCCCGACGCTTTACGCTGAATGTCATGGCCGCTCTTCGTGCGGAGTGGATCAGGATCTGGCGCAACCCGGCGGACACTCTCGCGACCGTTGCGTTCAACGCAGTGCTGATGACCGGTGCCTGGTTCCTACTGCCCCGGAATTGGCTGTTCGAGTGGACCGGACCGTCGGGTTTCGCCCTTGCCCTCGCGGGCTGGATGTACGCCGACGTGACCGCCACCAATGTGCTGGCACCGGACCGTGAGCGCATTCTCGCCGCACTCGACGACCGGGACGCGCTGGGGGCGATGCTCGGCGCCAAGGCGGTGGTGTTGTGGATGCTGATCGCCCCGCTGTGCGCGACGATTGCGATCGCCGTCGGGTTCGCCGAGCAGGACTGGTTGTTCACGGCCGTGGTCGTGGTCGCGGTGGCACTGTGTCCGTTCGGCCCGCTCGCCGGGTCGAGTCTGGTGGGGGTGTTCTTCCCGTACCACCAACGTCCCCTGCGGTGGCGGTGGGAGCAACGCGTGCGGTGGCGGACCGTCGTGGTGCGGTGGCTGATCCTGCTGGTGGTCCCCTACGGCGTGTTTCCGGCGTTCTCTACGGCGATCGCGGTGATCCCGGTCGTGTTGTGGCGCATCGTGAGACCGGACGACGTGCACACCGGGATCGGCACCGCCGACTTCGCACTGTGCGTCCTCGTCGCCGTAGCGATCTCCGCGCTCATGTGGGTGGCGGCGCGCCGAATCGCCCTGTCGCGCATACAACAGCACGCGCCGCTGGCGGATTACCTGCGCGACCGCGACAGGGGTTGAGCAGGCCCACGTGAGTGCCGATGTGCACCCCGACACACATTGCCACTCACGTGCGCAGGTGAGTGGGAAAGCGTGCCGGGGCACACTTTGCCACTCACGTCAGGAGAGGTGCGTGGGCTGGGGCTTTGACTTGTGGTCCCAGTCCGCGCCGACCTCGTCCTGGCCGGCCCCCGGCGGGCATTCGGCGTTGTACCGGCCTGCGCGTTCCAGGGAGACGACGACGGACTTCGACGTGGGACAGTTGCTGCCTGCCGCGGTGGAGTCGAGGGGAACGAGCGGGTTGGTCTCCGGGTAGTAGGCGGCGGCGGACCCGCGGGGCGTGTCGTATTCGACGATCCGGAAGTCGTGGGCGCAGCGGATCCGGTCGTCCTCGGCCCAGTGGGTGAACAGGTCGACCATGTCGCCGTCGTCGAATCCGAGGGCCGCGATGTCGTCGTGGTGCAGGAAGATCACGCGGCGTCCGCCCTCGATTCCGCGGTAGCGGTCGCTGAGCCCGTAGATCGTGGTGTTGAACTGGTCGTGGCTGCGGATCGTCTGCAGGATCACGTGGCCCGGGGGCACCTGCAGCACCTCGATCGGGGAGACGGCGAATTCGGCGCGCCCGGAGTGGGTGGGGAACGTCCGGGAGTCGCGCGGCGGGTGCGGCAGCACGAACCCACCGGGCCGCCGGACGTTCACCTCGTACCCCTCGCAGCCGGGGACGACCCGCGAGATGTGCAGGCGGATGTTCGCGTAGTCGTCCCGCATCTTCTTCCACTCGAGACCGTACCGGTCACCGATCGTGGCCTCGGCGATTCGGGTGACGATGCCGACCTCCGAATCGAGGTGCGGACTGGCCGGTTTCAGCGGGCCCCGGGACGCGTGGACCGAACACGTCGAGTCCTCGACCGAGATGAACTGGGCCCCGCCGGCCTGGACATCCTGCTCGGTCCGCCCGCGGGTCGGCAGGATGAGGGCCGTGTCGCCGCACACGAGATGCGAGCGGTTGATCTTGGTGGAGATGTGGACTGTCATCCGGGTCTTGCGCAGCGCGGCGGCGGTGACGTAGGTGTCCGGGGCCGCCTGGACGAAGTTGCCTCCGAGCCCGAGGAAGAAATGCGCCTTGCCGTCGCGCATCGCCCGGATGGAATCGACGGTGTCGTAGCCGTTCTCCCGGGGCGGATCGAAGTCGAATTCCTTCGCGAGTGCGTCCAGGAAATGCCGCGGCGGACGCTCCCAGATCCCCATCGTGCGGTCGCCCTGCACGTTCGAGTGCCCGCGCACCGGCAGCAGACCGGCGCCTGGTTTGCCGATGTTTCCCTGGGCGAGTGCGATATTGGTGACTTCTTTGATGATCGCGACCGAATTATGGTGCTGGGTCAGGCCCATCGCCCAGCAGAACACGGTGGCGTCGGAATCGCGCAGGAGCCGGGCCGCGTCGGTGATCTGCTCCCGCGAGAGGCCGGTCGTGCGGGTGACGACGTCCCAGTCGATACCGGTGACGTGCTGCTTCCACAGCTCGAACCCGATCGTGTGCTGGTCGATGAACTCGTGGTCGAGGGCATCCCATTCGACGAGCAGTGAACCGAAGGCCTGCAGCAGGGCGAGGTCGCCGTTGAGCGCGATGGGCAGGTACATGTCGGAGAGGTCGGTGCCCGGGCCCACCATGCCGCGGGGTGTCTGCGGATTCTTGAAATTGACCAGACCCGCCTCGCGCAGCGGATTGATTGCGAGGATCTTCGCGCCGTTCTGCTTGGCCTTCTCCAGCGCCGACAACATCCGCGGATGGTTGGTGCCGGGGTTCTGTCCCTGCAACACAATGAGTTTCGCCTGATAGACGTCGTCCATCGTGACGCTGGCCTTGCCGATGCCGATCGACTCCTGCAGCGCGATGCTCGTCGATTCGTGACACATGTTGGAACAGTCGGGCAGGTTGTTCGTCCCGAACGCCCGGACGAACAGCTGGTAGACGAACGCGGCCTCGTTGGACGCCCTGCCGGACGTGTAGAAGATCGCCTCGTCGGGACTGTCCAGGGTGTTCAGCTGGTTGCCGATCAGGGCGTAGGCCTCGTCCCATTCGATGGGTTCGTAGTGAGTTCCGCCCGGCCGTTTCACCATCGGGTGCGTGATCCGGCCCTGCTGCCCGAGCCAGTGCTCGCTGTGGCAGTCGAGGTCGGCGATGCTGTGCCGGGCGAAGAATTCGGGGGTCGCGCGGTCCCGCGTCGCCTCCTCCGCGACGGCCTTGGCGCCGTTCTCGCAGAACTCCGCGGCGTGACGGTGCCCCGGGTCGGGATCGGGCCACGCGCAGCTCATGCAGTCGAATCCCTCGGCCTGGTTCAGCCGCAGCAACGTCTCGGCCGTCCGGACCACACCCATGTGCTCGAGCGACCGTTTCATCGACACCGCGACAGCGGTCGGCCCGGCCGCATGGTCCTTCGGGGACTCCACCCGGAGGTCGGCCTCGTCGTAGTCGCGTTGCTCGTCCTTGTGTCGCATCGTTCAGCCTTTCGTCAGGACGACCTCCCCACGAGGCGGCCGAGATAGTCGAGGACGTCATCGGTGTCGGTGGCCGCGGCGGTGAGCGCCACATAACCGTCGGGGCGCACCACCACCAGCGTGCCACCGTGTGCCCCGTACGCGCTGCGGGCAAAACCGCGGTCGTCGACCACGTCGATACCGGGTCCGCGGGAATCGCCCACCACCACGTATTTCACGTCGTCGGGCGCCTCCTCGGCGAGGGTCTGCAGCAGGTGCCGGGACCCGCCGCCGAAACCGAGGATGGTGAAATGCGTGCCGCGGAAGACGTCGAACAGTCGCAGCGGGGTGCCGTCCGGGCTCAGGCACGGCGCGTCGGGTGCTCGGTCGCCGGCGCGTAGACCCGTAGTCACGTCCCCGTCCTGCGACAGCGAACTCCACGGGTAGCCGAATCCGAGTTGCTGACCGTCCTCGGTGACAGCGCCCGCGAGGCCTGTGGATTCCTCGCTGCCGAGGCTCGCGGCGACCTTCTGCAACCCCTCGCTGCTCACCCCGAGCGTCCAGCGCGCGAGCGGCATGCGCTCGTCCTGGTACGTGTCGAGGAGCGACGGGTCCGCGGAACCGGCCAGCACCAGCGCGAGCTTCCACCCCAGGTTGTAGGCGTCCTGAATGCCGGTGTTCATTCCGAGCCCACCGGCCGGCGGGTGGATGTGGGCCGCGTCCCCGGCCAGAAACACGCGACCGTCGCGGAAGCGGTCCACCATGCGCACGTTGACCCGCCACGTCGACAGCCAGGTCGGATCGGACAGTCGGACGCCCGGATCGCAGGCGACGTCGTCGAGCACCCGCTGGAAGTAGTCGAGCGACGGTTCCGGCAGGTTGCCGTCCTCGTCGAAATCGGCGAACGGCACACCCTGGAACTGCCAGGAGTTCACTCCCCGGAACGGGCACAACGCGACGAACCCCTTCTCCGGGTGCGTCCACTGGTACCAGCGGTCGGGGGTCACACCGTCGACGGCGACGTCCCCGAGGAGCATGCCCTCGATTCCGCCGGACCCCTCGAACGACACCCCGAGCGCCTTGCGCACCGCACTGCGTCCGCCGTCGCAGCCGACGAGGTAGCGCGCCATGAGGGTCTCGCCCCCGGCGAGCATGACCGTCACCTTGTCGGTGTTCTGGTCGAATCCGACCACCTCGACGCCGCGCTCCACGTCGATTCCGAACTCCGAGAGCCGATCTCGCAGGATCTGCTCGGTCCGCCACTGCGGAATAATGAGCCCGCTGTCGTAGGGCCGGTCGGGGCTGGGGCTCAGGTCCGCGTGCGGGTCGCCGTCGCTGACCACCTGACCGCGCACCGCGATCCGGTTGGGGAGGTGCCGGAACCCCGCGTCGACGACCTCGTCGACGATGCCGAGGTCGTCGAATATCTCCTGGCTGCGTGCAGTCAATCCCTTGCCCCGCGAGCCGGCGAACGGCTGCGACGACTTGTCGAGGATCCGCACTTCGACACCGCGTCGCGCCAGTTCCAATGCGAGCGTGAGACCGGTCGGCCCGGCCCCGGCCACCACTGCCTCGGTAGGGCTCATGGCGTCATCGTATTCGCGAGCGGACCGATCCGGAGGGAAAGCCGCCGCACAACATCGTCAAGTAAGCCTTGACGATACAGGATCGTCAATCTAGCGTTGACGCATGACGAAAATTCGGCTCGACGACCTGATCGACGGGATCCGCGCCGGCTATCCCGATCAACCGCTCGAACAACTCACCGCGGCCGTGCTCACCGCCGACCACGTCAACGAGGTCGCCGACCACCTGATCGGGCACTTCGTGGATCAGGCGCGACGCAGCGGCGCATCGTGGACGGAGATCGGTGGCTGCATCGGAGTCACCAAACAAGCTGCGCAACAACGTTTCACCCCCAAGGAAAGTGCGAACATGTTTGCGCGCTTCACCGAGAAAGCCCGGCAAGCGGTGGTCCAGTCACAGGAAGAGGCCCGGGCCGCCCACCAGCCCGAGATCCGATCTGAGCACCTGCTCCTCGGCCTGCTCTGCGCACCGGACAGTCTCGCGATGCGCGCGCTGGCAGACCAGGACATCACCCCGATCGCGATCCGCGAGACCGCCGAGGCCACGGTGCCCGAAGCCGTGGCCGACGCCGAGTTGCCCGCTCTGATTCCGTACTCGGCGGCGGCGAAGAAGGTCATCGAACTCACCGTTCGTGAGGCGGTGCGCCTCGGCCACAACTACGTCGGTACCGAACACATGCTGCTCGCACTGCTCGGCAGCGAGTCCGACGCTCCCGGCCCGCTCACCACGCTCGGTGTGGACGCCGCCGCCGCCGAGGCATTTCTGCTGACGGCGATCGGCGTCCCCCCGACCGTGGAGTGACCTTCTCGCTCAGAAGTTTCCGCGGGCGGCCTGTTCACGTTCGATGGCCTCGAACAGAGCTTTGAAGTTGCCGATGCCGAAGCCGAGGGAGCCGTGGCGTTCGATGAGTTCGAAGAACACGGTGGGACGGTCGACGAGGGGTTTGGTGAAGATCTGCAGCAGGTAACCGTCTTCGTCTCGGTCGACGAGGATGCCGCGCTTCTGCAATTCCTCGATGGGGGCGCGGACGTTGCCGATCCGGGCGCGCAGTTCCGGGTCCTCGTAGTAGGAGTCGGGGGTGGCGAGGAATTCGACGCCCTCGGCGGTGAGCTGGTCGACGGCGGTGAGGATGTCGTTCGTCGCCAACGCCAGGTGCTGGGCGCCGGGACCGCCGTAGAAGTCGAGGTACTCGTCGATCTGCGAACGCTTCTTGGCGATCGCGGGTTCGTTGAGCGGGAACTTCACCCGGTGGTTGCCGTTGGAGACGACCTTCGACATCAGCGCGGAGTAGTCGGTGGCGATGTCCTCGCCGACGAACTCGGCCATGTTCGTGAATCCCATGACCCGGTTGTAGAAGTCGACCCAGTGGTCCATCTTGCCGAGTTCGACGTTGCCGACGACGTGGTCGAGGGCCTGGAAGATGCGCTTGGGGGCGCCGTCCCGCTTGGTGTGCGACGACGTCCGCTCGACGAAACCGGGGAGGTACGGGCCGGTGTAATTGGTGCGGTCGACGAGGGTGTGCCGGGTGTCGCCGTAGGTGGCGATCGCGGCGAGCCGGACGGTGCCGTGCTCGTCGGACACGTCGTGCGGTTCGTCGAGGACGGTGGCGCCCTGGGCGCGGGCGTGGGCGATGCACTTGTCGACGTCGGGGACGGCGAGCGCGATGTCGACGACGCCGTCACCGTGGGTGCGGTGGTGCTCGATCAGCGGGCTCTGCGGGTCGACGGCGCCCTTGATCACGAAGCGGACGGCCCCGGATTCGAGGACGAAGGCGTGGTGGTCGCGGTTGCCGGTGGTGGGCCCGGAGTAGGCGACGAGGGTCATCCCGAAGGCGGACTGGAAGTAGTGGGCCGTCTGGGTGGCGTTGCCGACCACCCAGACGACGGCGTCCCAGCCGCTGACCGGGAACGGGTCGCGGGTGCCGTCGTATTCCACCAGCCCGACCAGTTGCTCGAGCTGGCCGAGGTCGAGACCTGCCAGGCGTTCCTTGTCGGTGAGAGTCTGCTCGATCGTCATCGCTGTCTTCCTGGTTCGAGGGACGGGGGGCGTGGCCTGTTGCCTGGGTCACTACGAAAACCCACGCCGCTCACATAGGCAACCGAGCCAGCAGTAGCTAGCCGTAGTGCCACCTTTGACGGCCCCTGGACCACTTTTCTTATACAGTCGGACTAGTTGGATCACTTCGGAGAGGCCCGGCCATGAAGGACGCTGTGCAGTTGGACGAACTCGACTTCGCCCTCCTCGACGCCATGCACGACGACCCGAAGGCGGGCGTACTCGAACTGTCCCGGCGGCTCAAGGTCGCGCGGGCCACCGTCCAGGCGCGGGTGCGCAAACTCGAGGAGTCGGGCGTGATCGCCGGATACGAGCCGCGCCTCGACCTCGCCGCCGCCGGGTTCGACGTGCAGGCGTTCGTCACGCTGGAGACGGCGCAGGGCGCACTCGACTCCGTGACCAACGAACTGGAGTCGATTCCCGGTGTGCTCGAGGCGTTCGCGACCACCGGTTCCGGCGACATCCTGTGCCGCATCGCCGCCGGCTCGCACCTCGGGCTGCAACAGACCCTGATCGATCTGAACAAGTCCAGCGTGGTCGCCCGATCCACCAGCGTGATGGTGCTGTCGGTGATCGTCCCCTATCGCTCGATGCCCCTTCTCCGCACCCTCGACCGACCGCGCTCGGCGAAGGCGCCGGCCTACCGCACAGCGCCCGCGGAACCGGATTAGCACCACGATCACCGGTTCTGCTGCACAAACTGAATAGAAGATTCTGGAACTTCTTTCTCGGTGGTGTTCACCGCGACTACCTGCCGGCCGCCCGGTTGCGGCGCACGAGTGGCGCCCACCACAGTGATCGCCGTAACAGCGCGGGCAGCGGTCGGGCACACCGATCGCGACGCCCCATCCCGGCAGTCGAGAAACCGAGAGAAGCGATGAAGAATCTGCTCACCCGATTCGAAGAGAAGGCCCCCGAGATCGTCTTCGAGTGGCACGACACGGAGACCTCCGCACGCGGATGGACGGTGATCAATTCGCTGCGGGGCGGCGCCGCCGGCGGCGGAACCCGGATGCGCCGCGGTCTCGATCGCCGCGAGGTGGAGTCGCTCGCGAAGACGATGGAAGTGAAGTTCACCGTCTCGGGACCGGCGATCGGCGGCGCGAAGTCGGGCATCGACTTCGACCCGACCGACCCGCGCAAGGACGAGGTGCTGCGACGCTGGTTCAAAGCCGTGACCCCGCTGCTCAAGTCGTACTACGGCACCGGCGGCGACCTGAACGTCGACGAGATGGCCGAGGTCGTGCCGATCACCGAGAGCTACGGGCTGTGGCATCCGCAGGAAGGCGTCGTCAACGGACACTTCGCGGCCAGCGACCGTGAACGAGTGCAGCGGGTCGGCCAGTTGCGGCTCGGCGTCGCGAAAGTCGTCGAGGATGCGCGGTTCACTCCCGATCCGCAGGCGAAGTACACGGTGTCCGATCTGATCACCGGGTGGGGTGTCGCCGAATCGGTGCGGCACTACTACCGGGTCTACGGCGGCGAACTGGCCGGCAAGCGGGTCATCATGCAGGGCTGGGGCAACGTCGGTGCCGCCGCCGCGTACTACCTGGCGCAGTCGGGTGCCCGGATCGTCGGCATCCTCGACCGCAACGGCGGACTGTCGAACACCGACGGCTACGACTTCGAGCAGATCCGCGCCCTGTTCCTCGCGAAGGAAGGCAACGAACTGCGTGCCGCAGGCACCGTGCCGTTCGAGGAGATCGACGCGACGATCTGGAGTTCCGGCGCCGAGGTGTTCCTGCCCTGCGCCGCATCGCGTCTGGTGACCCGCGAACAGGTGGACCGGTTGATCGCGGGCGGCCTCGAGGTGGTGGCGAGCGGCGCCAACGTGCCGTTCGCGGACGACGAGATCTTCTACGGACCCACCTACGAATACGCGGACAAGAGCGTCGCCGTGGTTCCCGACTTCATCGCCAACTGCGGTATGGCCCGGGCATTCGCGTTGCTGATGGAGGGTGACGTCGAGGTGTCGGACGAGGCGATCTTCGGTGACGTCTCCGCCACGATCGCGACGGCGCTCGAGCGCTGCTTCGCACGGAATGCACAGCCGACCGGAATCGCCGGTACCGCGTTCGAGATCGCACTCGATCAGCTCGTCTGACGGACCGGGAGAACCCATGAACACAGTGCACGATCCACCGGCTTCCACGTCGGGCCTCCAGCAGGCGATGAAACCGCGTCAGCTGGTGATGATGAGTCTGGGCGGCGCGATCGGCGCCGGACTGTTCGTCGGCTCCGGTGCGGGCATCGCCGTCGCCGGGCCCGCCGTGCTCGTCTCCTTCCTCATCGCCGGATTCCTTGTCGTCCTCGTGATGCGGATGATGGGCGAGATGGTGGCCGCCGATCCCGACAGCGGTGCGTTCTCCGTCCACGCCGAGAACGCGATGGGCCCGATCGCCGGCCGGACCATCGGCTGGCTCTACTGGGTGCAGGTCGTCATCGTGGTGGCCGCGGAAGCGACGGCGGCGGCCGCGATCACGGCCGCGTCGATACCCGCGGTGCCGCAATGGGTGGCGGCCCTGGCGTACATGAGCGTGCTGACCGCCGTGAACCTGGCGGGTGTCTCCCGCTTCGGTGAGTTCGAATTCTGGTTCGCCGCACTGAAGATCGTCGCCATCGTCGCGTTTCTGGCGGTCGGCTGCGCGATGATCCTCGGCTGGATTCCGAGCTTCGACGCGCCGGGACTGTCGAATCTCACCGGCCACGGCGGGTTCGCCCCCAACGGCGTCACCGGCATCGCGGCCGGGCTGCTGATCGTCGTGTTCGCGTTCGGCGGCACCGAGGTGATGGCCATCGCGGCCGCGGAGACGTCGGAGCCCAAGCGCAACGTGAGCCGCGCGGTGCGGTCCATCGTGTGGCGGATCCTGGTGTTCTACGTCGGTTCGGTGCTGATCATGGTGACGGTGCTGCCGTGGACCGCGGACGAACTCGCGACGGGTCCGTTCGTCGCCGTCCTGAACGCCGCACACGTGCCCGGCGCCGGCGCCGTGATGACCGTCGTCGTGGTGATCGCACTGCTGTCGTCGCTGAACGCCATGCTGTTCAGCGGTTCCCGGATGATCTACTCGCTGTCCGAACGCGGCGCGGCGGCGAAGGTGTTCGGCCGGGTGTCGGGCAACGGCGTTCCCAGGGTGGCGGTGCTGGCCTCGGTGGCGTTCGGTTTCGTCACCGTCGTCCTCAACTACCTGGCACCGGATCGTGTTCTCCCGCTGCTGCTCAACGCGGTCGGTTCGACGATCCTGGTGTTGTGGACGTTCGTCACCGTGTCGCAGATCGTGTTGCGGCGGCGCGCCGAGAAGTCGGGCCGGACGGATCTGCCACTGAAGATGTGGGGCTTCCCGTATCTGTCGTACGTCGCTCTCGCGCTGCTCGCCGCGGTCGCGGTGCTGGCATTGTTCGACGACGCGGCACGCAACCAATTGTTCGCGACGCTCACGTTCACGTGCGCGATCACCCTGGCCTGCTGGGTGCTCGGCCGCAGGCAGCGCTCTGCGGCCGACGACGGCGCGCCGGAGAAGACACCCGAGGCCGTCGGCTGACCGGACGCCGCCGCTGTCTCACGGACGTCGAGGGGTCGTCCGTGGGGCCGCGGCGGTCTCCCGCTCAGCGGACACTTCCGGGTCGCCCCACCGCGTCGTGACCTACCGTCGGGTGTCCGCGACGAAGGGCCTGAAATGACGACACCACCCCACGTTTTCGCTCCGGCCACCCTGGGCCCCCTCACGTTGCGCAACCGGGTCATCAAGTCGGCCACGTTCGAGGGCCGCACGCCCGACGCACTGGTCACCGACGAACTGATCGAGTTCCATCGCCGCCCCGCGGCGGGTGGGGTCGGAATGTCGACGGTGGCCTACTGCGCCGTGGCACCGGAGGGTCGCACCGAACGCGGGCAATTGTGGATGCGCCCCGACGCGGTGCCCGGTCTGCGCAAGCTCACCGACGCCATCCACGCCGAGGGGGCGGCCGCGAGCGCCCAACTCGGTCACGCCGGACCCGTCGCGAACGAGAAGTCCACCGGACTGCCCGCGCTCGCGCCGTCGCGGTCGTTCAACCCGCTCAGCATGCGCATGATCCGCAGCGCGAGTACCGCCGACATCGCCAGAATCACCGCCGCGCACGGCACCGCGGCACGGCTCGCGGTCGAGTCCGGGTTCGACGCCGTCGAGATCCACTTCGGCCACAACTATTTCGCCAGTTCTTTCCTCAGCCCGAAGCTGAACCGTCGCACGGATTCGTACGGCGGATCGCTCGAGAATCGCGCCCGGGTGGTGCGGGACGTCGCCCGGACCGTGCGCGAGGCCGTCGGCGGCAGGGTCGCGATCCTCGCCAAACTCAACATGGACGACGGCGTGCCCGGCGGATTCTGGCTCGACGAGGCCATCCAGGTGGCCCGACAGCTGGAACGCGACGGCAGCGTCGACGCCCTCGAACTCACCATGGGCAGTTCACTTCTCAACCCCATGTACCTGTTCAAGGGCGACGCACCGGTCCGCGAGTTCGCCGCCGCCATGCCGCAACCGGTCCGACTCGGCGTGCACCTGGTGGGCAAGTCGATGATCCACGCCTACCCCTACCGCGACCTGTTCATGCTCGAGCACGCACGCCAGATCCGCGCGGCGGTGACCTTGCCGCTCGTCCTGCTCGGCGGCGTCACCGACCGGGCCGGCATGGACACCGCCATGGCCGAGGGCTTCGAATTCGTCGCCATGGCCCGGGCTCTGCTACGCGAACCCGATCTGGTGAACCGCATCCGATCCGAGCCTCGCACCCCGTCACTGTGCATCCATTGCAACAAATGCATGCCCACCATCTTCAGCGGCGCCCGCTGCGTGCTCGTCGAGTGATCGGCGAACTCTGCGGCCTGCACACGCCGCTTGCCAGCTGTGCAGTTGCGCCGATCCGGCCCCGATCACGGCCTTGCTCAGCACGGCGCCGAGCTCGTCGGCCCAGAGGTCGCCCGCCGCAGCATAATCGACGTTGATCAAATTTCATTGTCAGCGTCGGAGAGCGGCAGCGGAGATGGGAAGCCCGCCGCCACGAGGCGGTCACACACATCAGCGGGAGTTCCCGGTGGATTGCGCCACGCCGCCGCCGTCGCGCTGACCGCCTGATGGACGCGCACTCCGTCGAGGTGAAACAGATCCATCACAAACTCGTCCGGATGCTTGGCCTCGATACCGAACTGCGCCAACTCGGAGTTGGGGAAGTCGCGCAGGTTCGCTGTGACTATGACCTGGGCGCCCGATCTGATCGCCGCAGCCAACACATGCCGGTCATCCGCGTCGGGCAGAGTGAGGGCAGGAATGAGCTTCTCGTACCCGGTGATCAGGCAGTCCGGTACCGCTCTGTTCATCAACTCCCGCAACTTCGCCAACGTCCCTGCCGGGATATCCGGGCGATCCTCTTCTAAGTTCTCGAACATCTCGTCGAGGATCCGGTCTGTCCACCGGGCATGCACCAAGCCGGTCTGCGCAAGCCGGATAAGAACATCGCGCAACACATTCGGGTACAACACATTCGCGTCGTACAACACGGTGAACGTCACGTCAGTACAGCCCCAGGTCTTCCGACAGAGTCGCCAACTCGTCCGCCGCAGTGCGGGAACTTCCCAACTGCGACCGCTGATAGGCGAGCAGAGACGATGCACGGATCCGCCGATGCCGTCCGACCATCCGATACTCGATGTGCCCCTCGTCGAGCAGCTTGATCACATGCGGGCGCGAGACGTTGAGCATCTGCGCGGCCTGTTGTGTGGTCAGCTCCGCGTGTGCCGGGACAACGGTGACGCCCTGGCCTGCGGCCATGTTCGCCAGCACGTCGCGAATCAGGTCGAGGGCGGCGCGAGGAAGGTGCACCGACTCCGAGGTACCGGCGACGGTGATATCGACGGTCTCCCCCGTGGGATCGATGTCACGAAGCAACTGGAGCGCCTGTCGGGCCTGCTCCTGCTCGACAACGCTGGGCTGCTCATGCGCTCCGGACACCGGCCCCACCTCCTAAACGCAATATACGGAACAAACGAAATAAACGCAACGATGTTGCCCGGGGGGCTCCGGCTACCAGCTCGTCTGCGCCAGAACGGCATCGAGGGCGGCGTAGCTTTCGTTCATGCCGCCTTCCATGCCGGTCTGCAGCATGCCGTCGCGCTCCTCGGGGGTGTGGAACTGACTGATGACGGACAGTTTGGTGCGTCCGTCCTCGAGGTCGGTGTAGGTGTTGTTCTCGATGATGACGTGGCCGGGCATGCCGTCCCACTCGAACGTGTACACCAGGCGCTCTTGCGGGGTGATCTCCCGGAACCTGCCCTCGAATCCGTGGGAGTCGTCGTCGGCGTGTTCGACGAAGCGCCAGTGCCCGCCGCGCTCGAATTCCCAGCGCTCGATGTCGAGGCGGTTTCCGCGGCCCCACCACTGCGTCAGCAGGTCCGGTGTCGTGAACGCCGCCCACACCCGGGCGCGCGGGGCATTGAAAATGCGTTCGACGTGGATCTCGCGGTCCGTCGGTGTCGAGAGGGTCGCGGCGGTGGAGGACTGTGAGGTGCTCATGACGTGCCTTCCGTTCGATTGAGGAATTCGTCCAGACGGTTCAGCCGGCCTTCGAGCGACCTCTGGTAGCCGCGGATCCAGGCCACCTCACGCTCGAGGGAATTGGTCCCCAGCATGCAGTACCGCACCCGGCCCCGTTTCTCGGTCACGACCATCCCCGCATCTTCGAGCAGTCGCACGTGCTTCTTGATGCCGGTGAGGGTCATCTCGAAGACTTCGGCCAGGTCGCTGATCGTGCAGGCGCCGTCGCCGAGTCGGTCGAGAATCCCACGCCGGGTGGGGTCCGCCAGGGCGGCGAACGTGGCGTCGAGAACCGAATGCTGAACCATCTAGTTCAGTGTTGCATGCGCCCGGTTGTCCGTCAACGGTTTTCGGCACCGTCGACCCGCGGACGCCGGAGATCGGGTTGTTCGCGGGCGGCGCCGATCTGCACGTCTACCGGGACGGCGGGTGGCGCGTGCTGCACGACCTGCCGCTCTACAGCGGTCCCGTCGTGCTGGGTTGCCTGCACACGTACTCCCCGTTCTCGGCGATCGCGTTCGTGCCGCTCGAACGGATACCCGGCGCATACGTCGACAACATCTGGATGGTCGTCAACCTGGGTGTGCTCGCGGGATGCATCCTCCTGTGCTGGCGCATCCTCGGTTACCGGATCACGCCGCACCTGGTGCCGGTCACGTTCCTGATGACGCTGACGTGCACGTTCCTCGAACCGCTGCGGACAACGCTGTTCTACGGTCAGATCAATCTGGTGCTTCGCCGTCGTCGGACTGTTCCTGTTTCCACCGCCGTGGCCGATCGCGTTCGTGCTGCAGAACATCTACGTGCTCGTGTACGGCCCGGTCCTCGCCGCGGCGATGCGGATGGCCACCCGGCGCGCGCAGACTTCTGTGAAGCGTCTCGATCTCATCGTCGGGCCCAACGACACCGGCAAGACGACCTTCGCTGAACGACTTCTTCAGTCGGTGCTACCGGGGGCGTCAGTCGTCGAGAACAACTCGCGGTGTGCGGCGACGTATTGCTCGACCGTCTGCGCGGGCTGTCCGGTCACGTCCTCGACGTCGGTGGTCAGCCGGTTGTAACGATCGTCGCGGTGCAGTTTCGCGACCGTGAGGAGGTGTTGCACGGTATGCGACGAGATACCCGGCACCGCGCCCAACAGCTCCACGAAGTCGTCGTAGGGCAGATCGGATCCGGTTACCGGCCGACCCAGGCCACGGGTGTACTGCTCGGCGAGTCCCTCGATGTCAAGAACGGCGGGGCCGGTCAGCTCATAGACGTGCCCTACGCGCTCTGCTGGATCCTGGAGTAGAACGGCGATGACGCGGGCCACGTCGGTAGCGGCGATGGGCGAGGTCCTACCGGAACCGAACGGCAAAGCCAGAACGCCACGTTCGGCGACCGAATGGCTCGCCATGAGGGTGAACAGCGGATTATCCAGAAAGACCGTCGGTCTGACATGGACGACGGGCAGACCGGACCAGTTCAGGATGCGCTCGGCGAGCCAGTGCAGTCGTTGATGCCGGGACTCCTCGGTGCTGGTCGACGTCATCTGCGACACCGTCATCTGCGACATGTTCACCAACGCCTCGAGATCGCCCCGCTCGTCGGCAATCGCGCAGACAACCGCGGCGGCTTCCAGATAATCCGCGGAGACACTCATGTTGAAGAACATCCGCGTGACGCCCGCCAGCGCCGCAGCAACGTCGCCGGGGCACGTCAGATCGCCGGCGACGATCTCTGCTCCCAACTCTCGTAGGGCGTCGGCACGACCGTCATCGCGATGAACCATTGCCCGCACCGGCGCGCCACTATGCAGGAGCAACTCGGCGACCAGTCGGCTGATGCTGCCGTGCCCACTGCCCACACCGGTCATCAGGAACAGCGGTCGGTCATTCGTCGAGCTCACTCCTACGACGTTACGACAAGACGGCGCATCGTGGCAGCCCCGCGAGTCTGCGTGAGCGGCAGAGCGCCGGCTCAGGCCTACTTCTCCAGCGCCTCGTCGATGAGCTTCCGCTGTTCCTGGGTGTGCCGTTTGCTCGAACCCGTTGCCGGAGCGGCAGAGGCCGGGCGAGACACGAGGCGAATGCGACGAGAGCCGATGGTCCCGAGCTCGCTGAGAAGGAACGTCCAGGCGCCTTGGTTTCTCGGCTCCTCCTGCACCCATACCAGTTCGGCGTCGGGGTAGGTGCCGACGACATCGGCCAGCTGCGATTCGGGCAGCGGGTAGAACTGTTCGATTCGTACCAGCGCGATCTGCGGATCCGGAGACTTGGCGAGTCTGTCGAGCAAGTCGTAGTACAGCTTGCCCGACACCAACAGCACGCGGCGGACATCGGCCTTGTCGAGCGCCCGCGGATCGTCAATGACGGGTTCGAATGCACCGGTAGTGAATTCGGATAGGGCGCTGGTCGCTGCCCGCATGCGCAACATCGACTTCGGGGTGAACACGACGAGCGGTTTGCGTGGGCGAGCATAGGCCTGCCGCCGGAGGAGGTGGAAATACGATGCGGGGGTCGACGGTTGCGCCACCGTCATGTTGTTCTCCGCGCAGAGCTGGAGGAAGCGTTCGATGCGCGCCGACGAATGATCCGGTCCGCTGCCCTCGTAGCCGTGCGGCAGGAGCAGAACCAGTGAGGACTGCTGTCCCCATTTCTGGTCGGCCGAGCTGATGAACTCGTCGACGATGATCTGGGCACCGTTCGCGAAGTCGCCGAACTGTGCCTCCCACAGCACCAGCGCGTCGGATCGTTCCACCGAATAGCCGTACTCGAATCCCATTACGGCGTACTCACTGAGCAGCGAATCGTAGATCCAGAACCGGCCCTGGTCCTCGGCAATATCGGTGAGCGGGAGCCATTCCCGACCGTTGTCTCGGTCGTGAAGCACCGCGTGGCGTTGGACGAACGTGCCCCGGCGACTGTCCTGACCGGTGAGCCGGACGGGTGTCCCCTCCACCAGTAGCGAACCGAATGCCAGGAGTTCGGCGAAGGCCCAATCGATGTCCCCTCCGCGGCTCATCTGCACTCGCTTGTCGAGCAGCTGTTGCAACTTCGGGTGGACGGTGAAGCCGGGCGGCCGATGGTCGAAGGCATCTCCCACGAGAGCGATCACGTCGGAACTCACCCCGGTGGTATCGGGACTCCGCCGCGCTTCGGGCTCATCGGCAAGCATCCTCTCCAGCGCGTCGACCGGATGTGTCGCGGAGTCGTGCACCATGCCGCTCTGTTCGGCACGGGTCTCGGCGAACGCGCTCTCGAGCCGGCCGCGGAAGTCCGCATTGGCCTGCTCGTACTCGTCGAGGGTGATGTCACCACGACCGACCAGCGCCTCCGTGTAGAGGGTCCGGACACTGCGCTTGCCCTCGATGCGGTCGTACATCTGCGGCTGCGTCATCGACGGATCGTCGGCCTCGTTGTGGCCGCGTCGGCGGTAGCAGATGAGGTCGATGACCACGTCGCGGTGGAACCGCTGGCGGTAGGCGAAAGCGAGCTCCGCAACTCGGACGACGGCCTCAGGATCGTCGCCGTTGACGTGGAAGATCGGCGCCTGGATCGTCTTGGCGACGTCCGTCGAGTAGACGGAGCTCCGGGCCTCACCCGGCAGCGTCGTGAAGCCCACCTGGTTGTTGATGTTGATGCGGATCGTGCCGCCCGTGCGGTAGCCGCGCAGCTGCGACATCTGCATGGTCTCTCCGACGACACCCTGGCCGGCCATCGCCGCGTCACCGTGGATGATGATCGGCAAGGTGCGGAACGTACCGGCCGGCCTCAGGTCCTGCCGGGCACGCACGATGCCCTCCAGCACGCCGTCGACCGCGTCGAGGTGGGACGGATTCGCCCCCACGTAGACCGGGATCTTCTCGCCGTCCGCGCCGGCAAAGATTCCTTCGGTTCCCAGGTGGTACTTCACGTCCCCCGAACCGTCGGAATTGTCCGAGACATCGGTGCCCTCGAATTCGTGGAACACCTGGCCGTACGTCTTTCCTGCGATGTTCGTGAGCACGCTGAGCCGTCCCCGGTGCGCCATCGCGACGGCCACACCGTCGAGACCAATATCGGCCGCCGCATGCATGATCGCGTCCAACAACGGGATCGTCGACTCGCCCCCTTCGAGACTGAAGCGCGTCTGGCCGATGTATTTGGTCTGGAGGAACGTCTCGAAGGCTTCCGCCTCGTTGAGCTTGCCCAGGATTCGCATCTGCTCGTCGTGGGTCGGTTTCGAGTAGAGCAGCTCGACCCTGTCCTGGATCCACGCGCGCTGCTCCGGATCCTGAATGTGCATGTACTCGATACCGACGGTGCGGCAATAGGCATCACGCAGAACACCGACGATGTCGCGGAGCTTCATCTGCCGCTGGTCGCCACCGAAATCACCGGTGACGAATTCCCGGTCCAAGTCCCAGAACGTGAGCCCGTGACTGGCCACATCCAGATCGGGGTGGGACCGCTGGGCGTACTCGAGAGGGTCGATGTCGGCAATGAGATGCCCGCGGGTGCGGTACGCCTCGATGAGCTGCTGCACGCGCGCTGTCTTGTCCACCGCGCTCGCCGGATCCACCTTGATGTCGGGTGCCCAACGAATCGGCTCGTATGGAATTCGCAGGGCCTCGAAGATCTCTTCGTAGAAGCCGGACTGCCCGGTGAGGAGTTCGTGGACTCGCTTGAGGAATTCCCCCGACGCCGCGCCCTGGATGACCCGGTGATCGTATGTGCTCGTCAGGGTGATCGTCTTGCTGATGGCGAGATCGGCAAGGGTCTGTTCGCTGGCCCCCTGGAACTCGGCTGGATATTCCAGAGCGCCCGCACCGATGACACACCCCTGGCCTTCCATCAGCCGGGTGATCGAATGTTCCGTCCCGATGCCGCCGGGGTTGGTCAGCGACAGTGTCGTACCGGCGAAATCCTCGACGGTCAGTGCGTTGGTTCGCGACTTGGCAATGAGAGTCTCATACGCCGACAGGAATTCACCGAAGCTCATCTCGTCCGCCCGCTTGATGTTCGGGACGACGAGGAATCGAGATCCATCGGGTTTCGTTACATCAACGGCGATTCCGAGGTTCACGTGATCCGGCGTCACAGCGAACGGCTTGCCGTCGACTTCGGCGTAGGACACGGTCTGGCTCGGGAAATCCGCGAGCGCCTTGACGAGCGCCCAGCCGATCAGATGCATGAAGCTGATCTTGCCGCCGCGCGCCCGCGCCATGTGGCCGTTGATGACGATGCGATTGTCGATCATGAGCTTCGCCGGGATCGTGCGGACACTCGTTGCCGTCGGAATACTCAAGCTGGCGGTCATGTTGGCGACCAGAGCCCTGGCCATCCCGCGAATAGCGGTCCCGGTAGATCCGCCCTCGGCCGGTTCGGTCGGCGCCTCGGGGAACGCGGCCATCGGCTTCGGCTTCGGTTTCGGCGGGATCGACGTCGGCCGTGCAACCGGCGGCGGGCTGCCTGCTATGGATTCGGCCGCCGCGCCGGTCGTAGTACTTGGTCCGGTCATTTTGATAGACACAGCCATTCTCCCACTTTGCTTCTGCCCGCTCTCGTCTTTCCATAGTAAGACCGTTATGTACCCATGGGTCAAAAACTCGATGTGCGATGCATCACTCAACTCGACGATGGGCATCCCGTTCCAGGGGGACTGCAAATCAGCTTTTCATGCTGCGCGACAAGCAGTTCGGTCTCTACTCGCAAATACTTGTGTTGCTGCTGGAGCGCGTGACGGCACGGTACCGAGCGTAGTACTGGTTCACGGTGAGCCCGAACTCGGTGAAGATGTCTGCGGCACTGGGACCACCGAAAGGTTCCCACGCTCGGTGGAATTGCATGATCGCCCGGTGATATCGGTCCGTACGTGTATCCCGTTTCCTGCTCGGCCGTTCAGGGGTCATGTCTCGGTTGTGGATCCTCGCTAGCCGGTGACGCCTTCCGCGCGAGCAGCGGCGGCGACTGCCTCCGCGACAGCGGGGGCGACGCGAGGATCGAGCGGGCTGGGAACGATCCTGTCCATCGCCAGCTCGTCACCGACGACCGAGAGGATGGCCTCGGCGGCGGCAAGTTTCATGCCCTCGGTGATGCGGCGGGCCCCGGCGTCGAGGGCACCCTTGAATACTCCGGGGAAGGCGAGCACGTTGTTGATCTGGTTCGGGAAATCGCTGCGCCCGGTGGCGACGATCGCCGCATGCTTGCGGGCGAGGTCGGGGTGGATCTCCGGGTCCGGGTTCGACAGGGCGAACACGATGGAGTTCTCCGCCATCGTCGCGATGAGTTCCTCCGGGACGGTGCCCGCGGACACGCCGAGGAACACGTCCGCGCCGTCCAGGGCGAGGGCGATGCCGCCGCGACGTCCGGCCGGGTTGGTGCGGGCGGCCAGATCGATCTTGACCGCGTTGAGGTCCTGGCGGTCGGCGGAGACGATGCCCTTCGAATCCAGCACCGTCACGTCGGCGATGCCGGCGGCGAGCAGGATGTTCGCGCACGCGACCCCGGCGGCGCCGGCACCGGAGATCACCACCCGCAGCGAGGCGAGGTCGCGGTCCTGGACCGTGACCGCACCCTTGAGCGCGGCGAGGACGACGATGGCGGTGCCGTGCTGGTCGTCGTGCATGACCGGGCAGTCCAGGGCTTCGATGACGCGTTGTTCGATCTCGAAGCAGCGGGGTGCGGAGATGTCTTCGAGGTTGACGGCGCCGAAGCTGGGGCGCAGCCGGATCAGGGTCTCGACGATCTCGTCGGGGTCCTTGGTGCCCAGGACCAGGGGGATGGAGTTCAGGCCGGCGAAGTTCTTGAACAGCGCGGACTTGCCCTCCATCACGGGAAGGGAGGCGCGGGGGCCGATGTCACCGAGACCGAGGACCGCGGACCCGTCCGAGACGACGACCACCAGGCGGCTGGTCCAGGTGTACCGGTCGGCGAGGGTCTCGTCGGCATGGATGGCGCGGGAGACCTGCGCGACACCCGGGGTGTAGGCGATGGACAGGGCGCGCTGCGAATCGAGAGCGGTGGTGGTCTCTACGGAGAGCTTCCCCCCGATGTGGCCGGCGAAGATCTCTTCGTCGGTCAACTCGACCTTTCGCGGTGTGGTGGGTTCGGACACGACAGTCATTCTCTACTCATTTCCCTTCGCTATCGACGATCGGCGTCAGCGTGTCGTCGGAATTGATCGATCAGGCAGAGCTGGTTGGGTGGCGGTTATTTCTCGATCAGGGCGTCGCCGGGGTCGGCGGCGGTGCGGGGTGTCAGCGGCTCGAGGGGATGACCGACGGCGATCGCGCCGAGCGGGTGCCAATCCGCGGGCAGATCGAGAACGTCGCGGACGGTGTCGGCGGCGAAGATCGTCGAGCCGATCCAGCAGCTCCCGATTCCCTTGGTCGCCAACGACACCAGCAGCCCCTGTACCGCCGCACCGACCGCGACGGTGAACATCGTCGACTCCGCCGCCCGTCTACGCGGGTCGGGATAGGTGTGGGCGCCGTCCGGAACGCAGAACGGGATGATGATCTCGGGTGCGTCGACCAGAATGTTCCCCCGCGCCACCCGCGCCTCGACGGCGTCCACGCTCAAACCGTCGGAGGTGAGGTCGGCACGCCACCGCTCGGCCATCCGAGACAACAATGCGTCGCGGACGGCCCGGGTCCGGACCCACACAAACCGCACCGGCCGGGCGTGATGCGGCGCAGGAGCGGTGAGAGCCTGCGCGATCGACGCCCGGACCGCACCGGGATCGACCGGGTCGTCCGAAAACTGACGGACCGAGCGGCGCAGCAGCAGCGCCTCCGAACGCCCCAGCTCGACGGATTCGGCGGTGCCGAGCCAGAACATATCGTCCGCGCCGCGACGATTCAGGTCCTGCGCCCGCGAACCGTCGTCGACCAGCTCCAGGCCACGCACCACGGCGACCGGCACCCCGCCGAGCTTGCCCTTGACCAGGTCACCGGCCGCGGCGATCTCGTCGGCGACCGCGACCTCCGTCACCATCAGTTCGTTGCCCTGACCGTCACGCGACCCGGCGTACCTGTGCAGCACCGGAACACCGGCCGCGCCGATAGCGGCGTCGATCTGCCCGTTGCGCCATGCCCGCCCCATGGTGTCGGTGACCACCACCGCGACCGTGACACCGAGCGCGGCCTTCACGGCACCGCGGAGTGCGCGGGCGCTGGCATCCGGATCCTCCGGCAGCAAGGCGAGTTCGGAGCCCTCGACGTTCGATCCGTCGATACCGGACGCCGCTTGGACGATCCCCAGCCGGTTCTCGGTGATCAGCGTCCGGCCCCTGCGGGCGACGATGCGGACGGCTTCCTGCTCGACCAGCCGCCACCGGGCCGCATCCCGTTCCTCGGGGTCGGTGGGCGAGGACACGATCCGGCCCTCGACCTTCGAGAACACCTTGCTGGTGACCACCACCACGTCACCGTCCCGCAGCCACGGCGCCGCCGCGACGATCGCCCCGGCCAGGTCGTCGCCGGGCCGGAACTCCGGAAGACCGGCGACAGGGCGGATCTCGAGCGCACGGCCGGGCGCGTGATCGGATTGTCGCGCAATTTCACTCACAGAAGAGCCCCTACCAAGTCGAGTGCGGCACGGACCATGTCCGCGGTCGCGTCAGGGTCGGTCATGATCAGCGGGACTTCCCGCACGTCCACGCCCGGCACCTCGGCGGAATCGGTGTCGTGGACCAGCCAGCCGTCGAGGATCCCGGTCCCGCTCCGCGCCCCGTACCAACGCCCGATCGCCTCCGCCGAGGTCTCCACACCGATCACATCGAGGCAGGCGTCGGCCATGCCGCGCAACGGTTTTCCGCCGACGATCGGGGAGATCCCGACCACCTTCGCCGCGGTCGTCCGCAACGCACCCCGGATCCCGGGGACCGCGAGGATCGCCCCGACACTGACCACCGGATTCGACGGCGCCAACAGCACCAGGTCGGCGTCCTCGATCGCCGCGAGCACCCCCGGCGCCGGGGTGGCCCGCTCGGCGCCGATGTGCGCGAAGCTGTGCGTCGGCACCTGCGCGCGGTGCCGAACCCACCACTCCTGGAAGTGGATCGCCCGCTGCTCCCCGTCGTCGGGATCGGTGATCACGACATGAGTCTCGCTACGATCGTCGGTCACCGGCAGCAGGGTCACACCCGGCTGCCACCGGCCGCACAGCGTCTCGGTGACCGCCGACAACCGATGTCCCGTGCGCAGCATCTGCGACCGGATCAGGTGCGTGGCGATGTCCCGGTCGCCGAGCCCGAACCAGTCGGGTTTCGCGCCGTAGGCGGCGAGTTCGTCCTTGGCATTCCAGGATTCACCCACGTGACCCCAGCCGCGCTCGGGATCGATGCCTCCGCCGAGGGTGTACATGCAGGTGTCCAGGTCCGGGCAGATCCGCAGCCCGTGCATCCACACGTCATCGCCGACGTTGACCACCGCAGTGATGCGGTGGCCCGAATCGGCACCGAGCAGCCTCCGCACCCCTTGCAGGAACCGGGCCCCGCCCACCCCGCCGACCAACACGGTGACGTTCACTCAGACCTCGGCCGGGGTGCTTGCCGTTACGGTGGTGTCGTCCATCTCGGACTTGTTCGCCGCCAACGCGACGCAGCAGAGAAGTGCGGCGAAGACCCCGATCCCGGAGAGAGCAGAGAAGATGACGATCGGCGGCCGGCCCGCGAGAAGGCCGCCCAGGATCGGTCCGCAGACACCACCGATCCGGCCCACTCCGGAAACGAATCCGAGAACGCTGGTGCGGATATCGACGGGGAAGTAGGTGGCCACGTATCCGAAGACGATGGGCTGCGTACCGCCCGTCCCCGCCCCGGCGAGGAACAGGAAAACGTAGAGGACGGGCGACGGCAGGTGTACCGCGAGGGTCATGACGGCGACCGCGCCGACTGTGAAGGCGGCGAGAACTGCGCGACGTTCTCCGAACTTGTCCGCAATCCAGGAGCCTCCGGACGCACCGGTGGCAGCACCGATACTGAAGATCACCAGGAAGACCAATGCGGATCCGAGGGAGTAACCGCTGGCCTTCATGATCTGCGGCAACCAGGTGAGCAGTCCGTACCACTGGATCTGGCCACAGAAGGTCAGCGCGGTGAACACCGCCAGGGCTCCCCATCCAGTGGGTCCGAGATTCTTGAAGACGTCGCGCAAGGTGCGGCGGGTGACTTCGCCGTCGGAACGCCGAGTGTGCGGCGTGGGTACCCACCGACGGAGTTTCACCGCGGCGATCGGTACCACAGTCAGCAGGGGGAAAGCGCCCCCGACGAAGAAGACGCCACGCCAGCCCAGCACGTCGAGGAAGGCCAGGGCGGTGAGGGCGGCAAGGACGCCGCCGATGGGTATGCCGGCCAGAATCACGCCGTTGAGGAAATTCTTCCGGTCTGCCGGTGCGACGCTCAGCGTCACCGCGACCGCGGTGGGCACGACCCCACCGAGGCCGAACCCTGCGATGAAGCGGGCGATACCGAGCAGTTCGGCGGTGGGTGCCACTGCGCACAGCATCATGCCGACGGAGAACCAGGTGACGGAGAGTAGGAACAATCGCCGGACACCGTATCGGTCGGCGAGCACGCCTGCTGCGATGGATCCGATACCCATTCCCATGATCGCCGCACTGGCGATCACGCCGACTTGCGCGGTAGTGAGACCCCAATCAGCGTAGTGGAGCAGTTTCGGCGTCGCGGCACCGAAGATGGCAAGGTCGTAGCCGTCGGCGGCTATCGCAAGAAATGCGAGCACTGCGACGCTGACGTATGCGGGAAGCCTGAATCGATTGTTCATGTGTCTCCTCGATAGGTGAGGGAACCGCTGGATGCGGAGACCGGGTCTGAATACTGATGGAGGCAGGCCGAAGCGACCGCGTCCACGGTCGAGCGTCGGTGACGCTGAGCCCATTCGCTCGTAGATCTTTGCGCAGGTTATGACCGAACAGTGGCGAAGGTCCGCCGGGCCGGCTCCCACTCGAAGGGGTGCCCCAGACTGCGTAGGACGGCGCTCAGGGTCGAACCGGGCCGTCGCACGGCGGCGTCCAGCAGGTCGTCGATATCGTCCACGTCACGACGGAGGGACTCGATGTTCGAGTCCAACGTTTCCACTGCTCCGGAATCCAGATGCGCCAACCGTGAGCGCCTTCCGAATTTCGGAGCCAGGTCTACGCCTTCGGAGGCTGTCAGCAGACTCGTGCCCTCACGTCGCCAGTCCGCGACGAACGTACGCTCGTGTCGCCCAGCCACCTTCAGCGCGACGTCCAGGTCCTCGCTGCGCAGGCTCGGAAGATCGGCGGGCAGTCCCGCCAACCGGCAGCGCGGCCACAACTCGCGGGCACGGCGTCCGCCCTCATACAGAGCGGCGTTCAACCCGCCCGTGTCCGGCGCCACCAAGGGAACGACTTCAGGCGACCGCACGTGGGCGGCGTCCTGAATGCGGTCGACGACAACGAGGACGGCCTCCACCTGTGAGGACGCCAGAACCGCCGAGACCGTGTCTCGGAACATGGCGCGCACGACCGCTTGCCGGGCCTCCGGCCGGAGCAGGAGCCGCGATTTCGCGGACGTGATGTCCCGCTGAGGAATGACGGCCACCCAGGGCCCGCGGGGCCCCCGCCCCGCGGATGCGCTGCGTGGCGCACTCACTGGGCAACCATCCCCACGCTCAGTGGCAGCACGGTCCGCACCTGGTCGTCGAATCGTTCGGCCGCGGCGGAGCGTTCTGCGTCGACATCTTCGTACGTGGTGGTGCGCTGCCGGGCCGGTCGGCCTGCCGCGCCGGCCATGTGGGTGATGTCGGCGATGGTCTTCATCGACCCGTTGGTCGAACCGGCCATCCTGCTGATGGTCTCCTCCATCAGGGTGCCGCCGAGGTCGTTGACCCCGCCGCGGAGTAGTTCCACACATTCGTCCGGACCGAGCTTGACCCATGAGCACTGGATGTTGTCGATCTGACCGTGCAACATCAGTCGCGCCATCGCGTGGACTGCACGGTTGTCCCGTCGGGTCGGGCCTGGTCGTGCCAGACCTGCAAGGTAGATGGGTGAGCTCTGGTGCACGAACGGCAGCGGAACGAACTCCGTGAAGCCGCCTGTCTCCCTCTGGAGGTCGAGCAGGACGCGGAGGTGGCCGACCCAGTGCCGGGGCTCGTCCACGTGGCCGTACATCATCGTGGCGGTAGTGCGGATCCCGAGTTCGTGCGCGGTCTTGACGACCCGAATCCACTCGGCCGCAGGGAGTTTACCCTTGGTCAGCACCCACCGAACCTCGTCGTCCAGGATCTCGGCGGCGGTGCCCGGCACGGAGTCGAGCCCGGCTCTGCGCGCCTCGGTCAGCCATTCGGCCACCGAGATACCCATGCGCGAGGCCCCGCTCACGATCTCCATGGGCGAGAACGCGTGCAGGTGGATCTGCGGTGCCCGGCGTTTCGTTTCGGCGGCCAGGTCCAGATGGATGGTGCTGGGCAGGCCCGGGTCGATGCCGCCCTGCATGCAGATCTCGGTGGCGCCGACCTCCCAGGCCTGGGCGACCCGCTCCCCCACCTCGGGGATGGAGAGCCGGTACGAATCGGCATCGCTTGCGCGTTGCGCGAACGCACAGAAACGGCAGCCGGTGTAGCAGACGTTGCTGAAGTTCAAGTTCCGGTTGACGACGTACGTCACCGCATCGCCCACTGTCGACTGCCGGACCTGATCTGCCAACGCGCACAAGGCATCCAGATCTGCGCCGTCGCAGTGAATGAGGGCCAGGGCCTCGGCGTCGCCGAGACCGGCGGGGTTCCGCTCGGCCGCGCGCAGAGCGGCGAGTACCTCACTGCCCAGGCGGGGAGGGGCGCCTGCGCCCGCACGTGCTGTCATCTCCTCACCGAGCACGGTCCAGTCACCGAAGGCGTTCGCGAAGTCACTGCGGGTATCGGTCCGGCGCCCTTCCGTGTCGATCTCGAGGTGCAGATCGGTTCTGCCACTGGACTCGCCAGGCGCGGCATCCTGCCACGGTCGGCCTTCCGGCAGCACGTCGGCGGCCAGCCCGGTCTCCAGGTCGGCGAGCGCCAGCAGGTGGGGCCGGACGCGGGCGTCGACCCACCGCTCCCCCGCGAGAACGTATTGCGGCTGGACGGCGAGGCGCTCTCGGAGTTCGAAACCGGCGGCAGCACTCAGGTCACGCAGTCGCTCGATCTCCGGCCAGGGCCGCTCGGGGTTCACGTGGTCGGGGGTCAGTGGCGACACCCCACCCCAGTCGTCGACCCCGGCCGCCAGCAGCCGGCGCAGTTCGTCCGGCTCCGACAGGTTGGGCGGCGCCTGGATACGCATCGACGGTCCGAGCAGGATACGGGCCACTGCGATCGTGGCCAGGTACTCTTCGAGGTCTGCGTCGTCCGCCGACCGCATCGCGGTGTCCGGCTTCGCGCGAAAATTCTGGACGATCACCTCTTGGACAGCGCCGTACTGCCGTGCGATCCTGCGGATCTGGAGGATGGACTCCACGCGGTCGGCGTGCGACTCGCCGATCCCGACCAGGATTCCGGTCGTAAACGGGATGTTGGTGCGAGACGCATCCTCGATGCACGCCAGGCGAACAGCGGGATCCTTGTCCGGGGAACCGTAATGGCACCCTCCGGGTTCCGCCCACAGCGAGCGCGCAGTGGTCTCGAGCATCAAACCCATGGAACCGGCCACCGGCTTGAGGCGCTGGAGTTCCGCCCAGGACATTATTCCCGGGTTCAGATGCGGCACCAGACCGGTCTCCTCGAGCACCAGCACCGCCATGGCCCGCACGTAGGACAGTGTGTCGGCGTAGCCGCGCGACTCCAGCCATTCGCGGGCGGCGTCCCACCGGTCCTCGGGCCGATCACCAAGTGTGAAAAGCGCTTCCTTGCAGCCCATCCGGGCGCCTTCGCGTGCAATCTCCAGCACCTGGTCGGGAGACAGGAAAGGTTCGTCGACCCGTCCCGGCGTCGTCGCGAAGGTGCAGTAGTGACAGCGGTCGCGGCACAGACGGGTCAGCGGGATGAACACCTTCCGGCTGTAGGTCACCACACCGGGACGTCCGGCGTCGAACAGGCCGGCCGACCGGACGGCCGCGGCGGCCTCGCACAGTCGGTCGAGATCGCCGCCGCGCGCACTCAGGAGTGCCTCGGCTTCACCGGCGTCGATTGTCTTGGCGGAACTCACCCGCGCAAGTGCGCGGCTCAAACTCGTCATCTGCTCGCTCCGATCCCTAAGCCCATGGACCGCGCAATGAAGTCGAGCTGGACCGAGGGAGGCCCCGCGACGACGCGGGCGATGATCCCGTCGGAGTGGTGCATCGGCAGGGCATGGTCGCGCACGTAGCCGTAGGCACCCTGGATCTGCATCGCCAGCGCGGAGGCCTCCGCGTAGAGCTGGCCGGAGAGGAACTTCGCCATGGTGCTCTCCACCTCGCACGGGAGGCCCGCGTCGAAGAGGTCGGCCGAACGGCGTACGGCGCACCGGGCCGCGTCGAGCCTGACGAACATCTCGGCGAGGGGCAAAGTCACCCCCTGGTAGCTCGAGAGCGCCTTGCCGAACTGCTCGCGTTCGTTGGCGTACTGGACCGTCAGGTCGAGCACCGCGGCCACGCTGCCGAGGAAACCGGAGCTGATCATGATCCGCTCGAGCACCAGACGTTCCTTGAGGATCTGCCAGCCTTCACCGGGCTCACCCAGCATCGCCGTCACCGGGAGGGCGACGTCCCGCAGGAACACCTCGTAGATGCCGCTGATGTTCCGCCCGAGCGCAGGCATGCGGCGGACCTCGACACCCGGATGGTCGACCGGCACGAGAAAAACGCCGAGCTGGTCACGTTTGCGGCCACCCCCGCCCACTCGGGCGACGAGTTCCATCACCGCGCCGGGCAGGCCTGCGCCCTCGCAATAGGTCTTCTGCCCGTTGAGGACCCACCCGTCGCCGACCTTCTCGGCGCGTGTCGCAACGCTTGCGGCGTCCGAACCCACGTCCGGTTCGCTGACGGCGATCGACAGGCGCGCGTCACCGGCCAGCACCGGCGCCCCGTACGTCTGTTGCTGTTCGGGTGTGCCCCAGCGGTGGAGGTCGCGCAGCCCGCTGAGGTTGAGGTTGAACAGGGCCACGAGGTCGGAGCTTGCCCGCCCGATCTCTTCGCAGAGCGTGATCAGCAGGCCGGCTGTCTCCTCGACGACCTCGCCGCCGGTTACCACGTCATACCACCCGAGGCCGGCGATCTCGCGGAACAGCTGTTCGGGATACGCCCCCGCCTCGTCCCAGATGCGCACGTCGTGCGCGGGAGCGTGCCGGGCCAGGAATCCTCGGGCAGCGGTACGAAGGTGCGTCTGCTCGTCGGTCTGGGTGTGGATGCTGGTGGTCATGACTGCCTTTCGAGGGTGGTCGGTAGGGGGCCCGCTTCCGAGGCGGAGAGGCCTGCTTTGAGATTGCGCAGCAGCTCGGGAGGAAGAACCGCGAGCCGGGCGGCCATCTCGCGCGCCGTCCCGTCGAGCGAAGCCTCGGGAATGACGTCGACCAGCCCGAGCCTGGCGACGTCGTCGGCGCCGTAGCGCTCGCCCAGGGCCAGGAGCCGCAGCGCCCGCGCCGGGCCGACGGCGGCCTCGAGCCTGCGCACCGTGCTGTCGGGTGGCGGGAAACCGAGTGGGAGCTCGGGGAATCGGAACGAAGCGGCCGGCGCGGCCAGGGTGATGTCCGCGGCAGCGGCGATGGCCCACCCGGCACCGACCGCGGCACCCTGCACCGCGACCACCGCGGCCGGGTAGCCGCCCATCAGGTCGAGACTCTCCTCGATCAGCCGGCGCCGGAGTCCCGGGCGGCCGATCGCGGTGCCGTCGTCCGAACGCACATCGGCGCCTGCGCAGAACGCCGGCCCCTCCGCGCGCACGAGAAGGACATCGGCTCCCGCGCGTTTTCCCTCGGCAAGTCCGGCGACGAATGCCTCGAGCAGGGGTACGTCGAGGGCGTTGCGCGCCTCGGGGCGATTGAGTGTCAAAACGACCAGACCGTCGTGGTGCTCGGCCGGGCACAGGTCTCGGGTCGCTTCCACGTCCGCGCTCACCGGAGCTCCGGCAGGACCTGGGAGGTGAGCAGCTCGACCGCCTCGCGGGGGTCGGGGCCCACCGGGGCCCCGATGTAGGCCTCGGTGAATCCGGCGTTCTCCGCATACTCGAGCAGCTCGGCCAGCGCCTCGATGCAATCGCCGGGCGTGCCGGAGACGACGAGCTGATCCGCGACTTCCTGCTTCAACAGGTCGGCAGCCGCGTCGACGCCGTCACCAGCTTTGAGTGCCGCTCGGGTGGCGGCGTAGTCGGCGGGTTCGAAGCCCACCTGGTGCAGGTTTTCCGGAGGCTGCTGGCTCACGATGAGTGTGGCCTGCCGTCGCGCGGCCGCGCGGGCGCTGTCCCGGTCCGCCGACACGGACAGGTTCACGCCGTAGATCCGGGTGAACTCCCCCCGCCTGCTGCGCTCGCGTCCCCGGTCCAGCGAGTCGAGATTGCTCACCGCGTCGAACTGGCCGCTGCGGAAGGCCGCGAGACTGTGGGCCGGGAAGTTGCTGGCGCAGATGACGCCGTCGGCAAGCTCGCCGGCCATCTCCAGCACTCGCGGTCCGGCGCCGGCGACGATCACGCGTACGTCGGGCTTGCTCGTCCAGGAGAACGACGCCCGCCCGTCCTCACGCAAGCCGAGGGCGGCGCAGGTCCGCGGGTAGTCGCCCATGCGGATCGCCTCGCCCTGCCAGAGGAGCCGGCACATCGTGATGAACTCGGCGACGCATTCTGTCGGATTCTGCCGCGTCATGAGCGCACTCACCAGTCCGCCTCCGGTGCCGATTCCCATGCTGACCCGGCGCCCTTCGGGCACGAACTCCGCAAGGGTGGCCATGTTGGACGCCATCTCGAGTGGGTTGCGTCCGAAGGGGAACGTCACCGCCGTACCGACGCCCATACCGGTGCGTGCTGCGATCGCGCCGAGGAGGACGGCGACGCCCCGGGACTGGAGTTGGTCGCTGAGCCAGACGGTCTCGAAACTGCGGGCGGCGATCTCGGCCACTTCCACCATCTGTGGCCCGTCAGCCCATCCGTGGAGCTGGATGCCTTTAATCATAGGACTTCTTTTCATGATGATGAACTCGAATCACTATATGGAACAGACTAGGGACGGAAGGCGGCCACGGTCAAGAGCCGACCCACACCTTTTTCGGGGCCGCGCCGGTCAGGGGCGGGCGTACTCCGGAGTGGTCATGAACGTGCTCCGGATCTCCGAGATGAGCGGCCCGTCGCTCTCCGTGCGGGCCTTCAACGCAAGCCACCGGGGATCGGCCTTGAACCGGGCCCAGTGAGCCGTCGCAGCCTTCACATCGGGAAAAGCCACGAGATAAACGATCCGGGCACGGTTGCCGACCTCGTACCAGAAGCCCTCGACCTGCAGCCCGAGTTCCGTGAACAGGGCCAGGGTCTCGTCGGCGAACCTGCGGTGCAGGTCCTCGGCGCGGCCCGGGAGCGCAATGTACTCACGCAGCTCGTGAATCATGAACAACCCCATTCACGGCGAGACCCGAGCGCGTCTTGTAGCGCCGATTGACGTTGATGAGAACGGCGGTCAGCGGTTCGAGCTGCCGAGCTACCCGCAACACTCCTCCGTCGATGCCCGGCCGACCGGTGATCGCAACGGCCAGCCGGGCCACCTCGTCCTTGGCCGACCGATCGTCTCCGCACACGAGCACATCCTCGGGGAGGAAGCCCTCGTGTTCCCAGAGGTTGATCGCCGACAGGTGGTGGAAGGCTGCGACAACGGTGGCATCGGGCACGAGGTCGCGCAGCTGCTCGGCAGCGCTGCCTTCTTCGACATCCAGACCGTAGGCCCCGGACTTGTCGAAGCCGAGCGGGTTCACACAGCTGACGACGAGCTTGCCCGCGAAGGTAGGCGCCAATTCCGAGACCAGCTCACGATGGCCGTCGTACGGGACGACCAGCAGAATGATGGAACAGTCGGCGGCGGCCGTCGCATTGTCGGCGGCGGTGACGACGGCGCCGTCACCGGCGTGTCTGCGCACCTCGGCGGCGGCCTGCTCCGCGCGTTCGGCCGATCGCGATCCGATGACGACGGGCCAGCCGGCCGCCGCGAACCGGTACGCCAGCCCCTTCCCCTGGGGTCCGGTGCCGCCGACGACGGCGATTTTGCTGCTCTTCATCTATGTCTCCTACAAACGTTGGACGGGACACCTCCGGCGCGTTGCACCGCAGGCGGGCAGCCGACCGTTGAGGGTCGACTCTGAGCGGCGGGCCCCGGCGGGGCCGCCGCATGAAGAAAAAAATGCGGGTTGGTCAGCCGCGCGGGTCGCCGAGGTCGGGTGTCCCCACCGGAGTCGGGAAATCCTCGGGGATGCGGCCGCCGATATGCGAGCTGATCTCCCTCGAAGCCGTTACGAGGTAGTCGGCGATCCCGGCCACGCCCTCGGCGGTGAGGTCGTCACCGATACCCAACAGGGCAATGAACAGGCACGGCTCGCCGTCGCGGTCGAACACCGGAACTCCCACGACGTTCAGTTCCGGCCGGTATTCGCCGTAGACCGCCCCGTAACCCTGTGCCCGGAGTTGCTCGAGCTCATCGGCTGAGTACTCGTCAAGCTCCGGGCGACCCCGGCTCGGCCATGCGGCCGCGAGTCGGCTGATCAACGGAGTATCCCGGGCGAATCGCGCGCCGACCTCGATGGTGACCTTGACGGCCTTGCGGCTCTCGATCTTCGCGATCGCCGTGAAGTGTCCGTCGGGCATCGGCTGGATGGCGAGACATGCCAGCTCGGTCCGCTCGGCCAACCACTCCATGTACGTCCGCGACGCGGCGACCGCCGACGTGCGCGCGATCGCAGCGACCCCGAACTCCACGAGCAGCGGGCCGAGGTTGTACCGACGCGTCTCCTGGTCGTACACGACGAGACCCTCGACCACCATGGTTCGGAGCAGGACCGACGCCGTGCTCTTGGCCAGGGCGCACCGCTTGGCCAGCTCGGTGAGCGTTGCCCCGGAGGACTGCTGAACCAGTGTCTCCAGCACGCGGGTGGCGCGTGAGACGGCGGGCACCAACTGCTCGCTGGATTGCTCGCCCCGCTCGTCGGTCGCGCCGCCCGGGACCTCTGCCTTCGTCAAGGGTTCCTACCTTCGTCGTGTCGTTGCTGTCAGCCGACCGTAGCCGCCTGCCCGAGCAGTTCGGCGAAGTGGAACAGCGTGCCGTCGGGATCGCGGGCGAACAGCAGCCGCCAGCCGTTGACTCCGTCCGGACCCATGATGGTCTGCGGCGAGTGCAGGAACTCGACACCGTCGTCCGCCAGCCGGGCGTATTCGGCGTCGATGTCGTCGGTGAGGATCGAGAAGCGGCACAGGCCGGGGTGCACGAGGTCGCTCTGTGCGCGCCCCTCGGAGCGTGCGTCCCGCCACTCGATGAGGTCCAGCATGGCCTCGTCCGGGGAGTCGTTCAGGCGCATGTGCGCGAAGCGGAGCTTGCTGGCCCCTTCGACCATGAATGCTCGCGCGAGGTTGCTGTCCTCGATCTCTTTGTCCTGCGCTACCTCGAAGCCGACTTTCCGATAGAAGTCGATCGATTTGTCCATGTCGGTCACATTGATGCCGACGTGCCAGAATTTACGCATTGCTTCGTCTTTCCACTTGTTCGTCTTTTCGGTTTCCCGGCGCTCACGTTGGGGGCGACACCAATTCACGGAGCCGGGGGCGACACCAATTCACGGCGCCGGGGGCGACACCAATTCACGGCGCCGGATCTTGCCGGTCTCGGTGCGCGGCAACGTGGCGACGGCCTCGATCTGGCGCGGCCGTGCGTGCGGACCGACCGCCGCGGTGACGAGTTCGCGGAGCTGTGTCGCGATCTCCTCGGTGAGCTCGCCGGTGGTGAGGTGCACGAATGCCTTGACCTGTTGCCCCATCTCCCGGTCGGGAAGGCCCACGGCCGCCGCGTCCAGGACCTGGGGGTGACACTTGAGGGCCTCTTCGATCTCCGCGGGACCGATGCGGTAACCGCGGCTCTTGATCACGTCGTCGGCGCGGCCGAGGTACTCCAGTCGTCGTCCATGTGCGAGCCGCGCCAGGTCGCCTGTCCGGTGCCATCCTCCAGAGGGAGGTACCACCCGAGCGGATGAGCCGTCCCAATGACCCAGGAGGGCAACCGGATCCGGAAGTCCCAGCGCGATCTCACCGACCTCGCCGGGCGCGACGCGGGTGCCCTCGTCGTCGAGCAGCGCGATGCGGTGTCCGGGATACGGAGCGCCCATGGTTTCGTCGTCGACGGACCCGAGTACCGCGGAGTCCCCGATGAGGGCGTTGGCCTCGGTCTGGCCGTATGCCTTGTTGACAGCGTCGCTGAGGTGGTCCCGGGCCCAGCCGAGCTCCGCCGCACCGGCGGGCTCTCCTCCGGTCACGACCGCGCGGAGACGACGCCGCGGCGATTCGCCGTGCTCGGCGAACATCCGCAGCACCGACGCCGGCAGGAAGGCGGTGGTCACACCCAGGCGGGCCATCATGTCCAGGGTGGCGCCGGGGTCGAAGCGTTGCGGCCGGTGAGCCACGACGGGAACGCCGAACGACCACGGAACCAGCAGGCCGAGCATCAGGCCGCCGATCCAGCCCCAGTCCGCGGTGCCGAAGTAGACGTCACCCGGCCTGAACAGCTCGAAGGCGTAATCGACGCCGGCATGTCCGAGCAGGGCACGGTGTCCGTGGACGATGCCCTTGGCCGGACCGCTGGTGCCCGACGTGTACATCAGCAGGGCAGGATCCGAGGACCGCCCGGGCGCAGGGACAAGCGGGTCGACCCGGCCGGCCAGGTCCCCGAGCCGTGGGCCGCGGGCGCCGTCCACCGTGAGCACGTCGACGTCGTGCAGGGAGCATCCCGTCGACTCCAGCCGGTCGAGGCCGGGACCGTCCGTGACCAGCACAGTCGCGCCCGAATCGACGAGCCGGTGCGCCACCGAGGTACCGGTGAGCAGTCGTGGGACGGGCACGAGCACGGCGCGGGCGACCAGCACCCCGAAGACGACCTCGGCGGCCTCCACCGAGGGGTCGAGGTACAGGACCACGCGGTCACCGGGCCCGATTCCCCGGGAACGGAGGACAGCCGCGATGCGCACAGCGGCGCGCTGAATCTGACCGAACGTCACCTCCTCGGGCGCGTGGGGTCCGGCGCGCAGCACGGCCACGGCGTCGGGATCGCGGGAGAAGAGGGCGTCCTCGGTGATCGTGTAGTCCGACGCAGGCTCCCAGTCGTGGGTGTGGCGGGCGTCGATCAGCCGACTTATCCGTGGTCGGGACGACCGGGAGGTCAGTCCAGGCGTGCCCATATGCTCTTCTCCTTGGTGAAGCTCTCGATGGCGGCCTGACCGAGGTCGCTGCCGTAGCCGCTCTGCCCGAATCCTCGGTACGGCGACGCGGGGTTGAGCACTCCCCAACTGTTGATCCAGACATTGCCGGCGTCGAGGGTCTGCGCGAACCGCAGCGCGCGGCCCACGTCGCGGGTGAAGACGCCCGCGGCCAGCCCGTAGACGGTGTCGTTGGCGAGGGTGATCGCTTCCTCTTCACCCTCGAACGGCAGCACCGACAGCACGGGCCCGAAGATTTCCTCCCGGGCGATGCGCATGTCCGCGGTGACCCCGGCGAAGAGCGTCGGACGGTAGTAGAAGCCCTGCTCTGCGGGCCCGTCCGGCGACTGACCTCCCCCGCTGATCAGCTTGGCGCCGTCCTCGGTCCCGGAGACGACGTACGAGTGCACCGACTCCCGTTGCCCGGCACTGATCAGCGGGCCGATCTCCGTGTCGGGGTCGAGTGGGTCGCCCACCCGGGCGGCCTCGACCCGCTTCTGGACGAGCTCGATCACCTCGTCGTAGATCGGCCGCTCGACGAGCAGCCGGCTCGGCGCAGTGCAGGTCTCACCCTGGTTGCTGTACATCGCCTGGAAAACCAGCGCGGCCAATGCTTTCGGGGACGAGTCGCCGAAGGCCACGAGCGCCGACTTGCCACCCAGCTCCAGCGAGGCCGTGATCAGACGGTCGGCTGCCATCCGGCCGATCTGCTGCCCGACCTCGGTCGAGCCGGTGAACGTCACCTTGCCGATCAGCGGGTGCTGCACCAAGGCGTTGCCCGCCACCGAGCCGCGACCCGGCAGGACGTTGACCAGCCCCGGCGGCAACCCTGCTTCGAGGGCGAGTTCGCCGAGCGCCACGGGCACGAGCGGTGCGAGCTGCGCGGGCTTCAGGACGATGGCGTTGCCCATCGCGAGCGCCGGTGCGATCTTCCAGACCGCCTGTACTGCTGGGAAATTCCACGGAGTGATCGCACCGACCACGCCGATCGGCTCACGCACGGTGTAGTTGAGGAAGCGACCGGGCGCCGGCGTCGTGCGGCCCTCGATCTTGGTCACGAGGCCCGCGAAGTACTCGAGTGTCTCGACCATGATCGGCAGGTCGATCCCGAGCGACTCGCGGATCGGCTTGCCCATGTCGCGAGTCTGCAGCTGGGCGAGCTCGGTTTTGTGTTCCTCGATCAGCGCGGCGTAGCGAAACATCAGGCGGGTCCGCTGAGCCGGGCGCATGCGCTGCCATGCCTTGGCCGCGACCCTCGCGGCCTCGACGGCGCGCGCGACGTCCTGGGGTGTTGCCTCGGCGACGCTTGCCAGGTGCGACCCGTCAGCCGGGTTGATCGACTCGAACGTCGCCCCGGTCGACGATGCACTCAGTTGGTCGCCGATGACGAGGGGAACTGATGAGGTGAGTGCCTGCACGATTCTCGTCCTTTCTTCCGCTGGGCCGTCAGGCCAGGTTGTGTGCGGTGGGGAGGACGGCGTCGGCGAGTTCGGCGAGCTCGTCCATGGTTGCCTCGAGGGTGTCGTGCTCGAAGGACGTGTCGCAGATGAAGTGGGTGACGCCGAGGTCTCCGTACGCTTCGATCGTCTCGGCGTTGTACGGCGCGGTCCGCAGGGGCCGTGCGGTGAGGGTGATCTCGTCCATGTCGCGCCCTGCCTCCTCGACGTACTGCCGCAGGGTGGCCAGGTAGCCGGCGTACTCCTCCGGCGCGATCGCCAGGGGGTGCCAGCCGTCGCCGATGGCGGCGATGCGGCGCAGGGAGGCGGTGCTGTAGCCGGCGAACCAGACGGGGATCGTGCCCCGCACCGGCTTCGGGTACATCTTGAAGTCGTGGAGCTTGTAGAAGTCGCCGTCGAAGTCGACCTCGTCTTCCTTCCACATGTGCCGCATCGCGTTGACCATCTCCGTGGTCCGCTTCCCGCGGCCCTCGAAGGGCGCCCCCAGCAGCTCGAACTGTTCCTTCATCCAGCCCACGCCGATGGCGACCGACAGCCGGCCGCGCGACATCACGTCGATACTCACCAGCGTCTTGGCGGTCTGGACGAGCGGGCGCCACGGCAGGATCAGGCAGGAGGTGCCCAGCTCGATCCGCTCGGTTGCAGCGGCCGCCCACGTCAGCGACGTGAGGCAGTCGAGGTACGGCGTGGCGGGATCCCATAGGAACTTGCCGTCCGCGGTGTACGGGTACGGCGTCTCGACTCGGGTCGGCAGCGCCACGTGATCAGTCATCCAGAGGGAGTCGAAGCCGATCTTCTCAGCGAACCGCGACACCTCCGTGATCGCCTCGGGCCCTGCCCACGGTCCCGCCCCGGGGATCCTGATTCCGACCTTCATTGGTGGTTCCTTTCGCCGTGTTCTGTGGTCATCGGACGACCTGCTCGGCCCTCAGGGCCGCGATCCGGTCGTCCTCGTAGCCGAGATCGCTGAGAATCTCGGTGGTGTGCTCGCCCAACGACGTCGGTGGGCGATGTACGTGACCCGGGGTGCCCGAGAGCTTGACCGGGAGACCCGGGACCCGCATCGGTCCGAGTTCCTCGTGGTCTATGTCGACGACGAGGTCCAGGGCCTGGATCTGGGGGTGTGTGACGGCCTCGTCGTACGCGAGGACCGGGGCACAGATGATGTCGTGGGCCGAGAGCAGGGCGACCACATCGTCGCGGTCGCGGGCGGCGAACCACGGTGCGAAGGCGGCGTCGAGGGCCTCACGGTGCTCCAACCGGGACGGCGCGTCCGCAAAGCGCGGGTCGTCGAGAAGAGCCTCGACACCCATCGCCCGGGTCAGCTTGACGAAGTGGCGGTCGTTGAAAGCGACCAGGTGTACCGCACCGCCGTCCCGGGTCGCATACGCGTTGTACGGCGCGTAGAAATTGCTGCCGTTGCCCACCTTGCCCTGGATGTAGTCGGCGAGGAGGTACTGACCCAGCCACGGGGTCTGCAGATGGAACAGCGCTCCCACCAGGGATATCGAGCCGGTCTGCCCCTCCCCCGTGCGCTGTTTCGCGAAGAGTGCGACGAGGGCGGCGATCGCGACGAGGTAGCCCGCCGCGCTGTCGGCGACGGGCGGACCGGCCTTGAGCGGCCTCCCCGAGCGCTCGCCGGTCGCCTCCATCAGACCGGTGAGAGCCTGAGCGACCGGGTCCATCGCGGGACGACCCGCGAGGGGGCCGCTCTCGCCGTATCCGCTGACATTGAGGCAGATCAGGTGCGGGTGCCGTTCGCGAAGCTCCGCGGCGGTCAGCCCGAATCGCTCACGAACCGCCGGCAACATGTTTTCGATCAACACGTCCGCGGTCGAGCAGAGCTCGTGGAACAGCTCGCGTCCTGCGGCCGTACGAAGGTCGAGCGCGAGGGCGCGCTTGTTCCGGTTCACGCCGGAATAGACACCGCTCATGCCGTCTCGTCCCGGTCCGAATGTCCGTGACTCGTCGCCACCGATCGGCTCGATCTTGACGACGTCGGCGCCGAAGTCGGCGAGCAGCGACGCACCCAACGGGCCGGCCACCATCGTCGCGGCGTCGATCACGCGGATGCCCGAGAGCGCCTCGATTTTTCCGGCGAACCCCATCACTAGCTCCGTTCATTATCCTGAACTGACATCATTATTTGGAACACCACGGACGTTACGAGCACCTTCGCTCGCTGTCAATAGGGAAAATCGCCGCCCACGTCGGCGATGCCGCCGATGCGCCGGACGGGCCCTGCCGGCAGCGTCAGGCTCCAGCGCTGGACAGGATGAGTTTCACGACCGGCGTTGCCGTACCGAAGGAGGTTGCGCCCCAACACTTCCTGCACACCGACGCCGACGGGGACGCCGTCCGCACCCGCCGGCCGGTTTCGACGCGAACTGTCGCGTCCGTCTTATGCGTCGGTTTGCTCCACGACCCAGGCCGCGACCTGTGCCCGGGAGGTGAAACCCAGTTTGGCCAGGATGTGCTCGACATGACCTTGCGCGGTGCGGGGCGAGATCACCAGGCGGTCGGCGATGGCCTGGTTGGTCAGGCCTTCTGCGATGAGGTCGGCGACTTGGCGTTCCCGCTTGGTCAGTCGCGTCGACGTGTCGGTGCCGGGCGCGGAGGTGCCGGGCGGATGTTCGTGGAGGGCGTAGGCGATTGCCGCGTCGAAGCCGAGCTGTTCACCCCTGCGGTGGGCCGCTCCGAATGCCTTCTCCCCGAGTTTCCGTCGAGCCTTCGTCTCACATTCGTCATGGTAGACAAGAAGATCGGAATAGATCACGACGTCGCTTCCCACCGACCGGGCCAGCCCCTCTGCGGCTCCCAGCAGAACCGCGGCCCTCGGTTCGTCGCGGAGTCCGCAGGCAATCCAGGCGAGGGCCTCGAGGCCGGCCGCGGCGACGCGTGGACCGTGCACCTGCCGGGTCAGTTCCAACGACTGCTCGAGCACTCGGACCGCGCGATCGGTATCGCCCTGGCGCCACAGGGCAATACCCAGGGCCCACGACGAGTGCGACCGGTACATCTTCTCGCCGTGCTGTTCCGTGATCGCGAGAACACGCTCGAGGTGTTCGATCGCCGGGTCCGTCGAGCCGCGGAGTCCGTACGCCAACCCCAACGGGTACAGGGCTGCTACTTCGAGCAATCGATCTCCGCGCGCGCTGAACTCCGCGAGTGCGGTTTCGAGGTGCGAGGTCGCACTCGCCAGCTCACCGCTGTAGAGGGCGAGCATGCCGGCGGAGTAGGCGATGAGAGCCCGCATCATGGGATCGCTCGTGTGCGCGGTGAGCGCGCGACACTCCGCCACGAGCGCGGCTCCGGCCTCGAGGTCACCCTGCACATCGGCCATCATGCCGGCGCGCTGGAGTGCCTTGACCCACTCGACTGTCGGTGGGCCGCTCTGGCGGGCGAGCAGCTGACCGAACCAGCGCCGCCCCTCGTTGTACGAGCCCTGCGAGCCCCAGAACAAGAACAGTGCCGTGGCGGTACGCAGGCCCGCAGCGGGATCGTCGGCGAGGCTGAATTCGAGCGCCTCCCGCAGATTCGGCTGCTCCCGCTTCAGCCGGGCGATCCAATCGAGCTGGTGGGCGCTGATCCACTCGGCCTCCGCGGCCAGCGCCAGCGCCTCGTACCAGTCCCGGTGCAGTCGGCGCACGGACAGGAATTCGCCTGCCTGCTCCAGCTTCTCGCAGCCGTACTCGCGGAGGGTCTCGAGCATCCGGAACCGCACCACCGCACCGGATTCCTCGCGGATCAGGATGGACTTCTCCACCAACGACGTCAACGTGTCCAGCAACTCGTCCGGGTCGAGGCCGTCACCGCACACCTGCTCTGCCGCATCGAGTTCGAAGCTCCCCGCGAACACCGACACCCGACCCCACACCAGTTGCTCACCGGCGCTGCACAACTCGAAACTCCAGTCGACGGACAACCGCAACGTCTGCTGCCGCGTCGGCGCACCCCGGCTTCCACGGGTCAGCAGGGCATAGCGGTCGGTGAGCCGCTGCAGGATCTGCTCGGGCGACATCGCACGCAACCGGGCGGCCGCCAACTCGATCGGCAACGGCAACCCGTCGAGCCGGCGGCAGATCCCCGCCACCGCTGCCGCGTTGTCCTCGGTGAGTACGAAGCCGGGCACCGCGGCAGCGGCGCGTTCGGCGAACAACGACACCGCATCGTATTTGGTCAACCCCCGCAGTGAGGGCCGCCGGTCGGGATCCGGCACCGCCAGCGGCGGAACCCGCAACAGCGCCTCCCCGCCCATGCCGAGAGGTTCGCGGCTGGTGGCGAGGATCCGCAGCCCCGGACAGGTGTGCAACAGAACGCCGGCGAGTTCCGCCACGGCGTCCACCAAGTGCTCGCAGTTGTCGAGCACCAGCAACAGTTCCTGAACCGCCAAGTGCTCGACGAGAACCTCACGCAGCGGCCTCCCCGAGTGGTCCCGCAGCCCCACGGCGGTGGCCACCGTGTCGGCCAGCGACGACTCGTCGTGCAGTTCACCCAACTCGACCAGGCGCACCCCGTCGGCATACTCGCGCCGCACAGCCGACGCGACCCGCATCGCCAGGCGCGTCTTGCCGACACCGCCGATCCCCGTCAAAGTCACCAGTCGCGATCCGGCGAGCAGGTTCTTCGCCTCGGTGAGTTCGTGCCGCCGGCCGACGAAACTGGTCAGCTCCAGAGGGAGCCTTCCCGTCGCCACCGGCGTGGCGGGTGCCGGCGACCGAGGCAGGCTCGATACCGGCTGCGCCCGGTCGCGTGCCGAACCCCGCGCGGTGTGGAGGGCCATCTCGTCGACCGGAAAGCCGCGATCGAGTTGGAGCCGTCGCAGTTCCTCCCCGAAGGCCGCGGCCGTGGCCGGGCGCGCGCCGGGAGTCCGGGACATCGCGCGGGCGATCGTGTCGGCCACATCGTCGGGGATCCCGTGCTCGCGCAGGTCGGGCACCGGCTGGGTGGTGATCCGCAGGAACTGCGCGACCACCTGCTCACTGTCGCGACGTTCGAACGCGGCATGAGCGGTCAACGCACTGAACAAAGTGGCACCGAGGCCGTAGACATCCGCCGCAGGGCTCGGCGGATCGCCCTCGAGGACTTCCGGCGCGGTGTAGGCCGGCGATCCGGTGACGGCACCGGTGGCGGTTTGGAAGCCGCCGCTGATGTGCGCGATGCCGAAATCGGTCAACGCCGGTTCGCCGTAGTCGGTGAGCAGAATGTTCCCGGGTTTGATGTCCCGATGCAGGATGCCGAGCCGGTGCGCCGTCTCCACCGCCCCGGCGATCTTCACGCCCAGCCGCAGCACGTTCTCCAGCGGCAGCGGACCGCCGCGACGGATCCGCACATCGAGCGAATCCTGCGGGTGATACTGCATGACGATGTAGGGACGCCCACTGCCGGTGGCACCGACCTGCAGGACTCCCACGATGTTCGGGTGGCCGGTCAGCCGGCCCATCGCCCGCTGTTCCCGGAAGAACCGGGCCCGGTTCTCCTCGTCGAGTTCGACGGTGAGGACCTTCACCGCCACCGTGCGATCCAATTCCGCCTGGGTGCAGCGGTAGACCACACCGAAACCGCCGCGCCCGATCTCCTGGGCGTCGTCGAAACCAGCCGCGCTCAGCTCCGAAGCGACAGCGGGGACGAAGTACCGCTGCGTGTCGAGCGGATCACCTTCACCCATCGGACGGTCTACTCACCCCGCCGGCTCATGGTTCCCCGCACACTGGTCCCGACGGCGCGACCAGCGCGAATTACCCGTGGACTCACCTCTCGATAGCGTGCATTCAAGGATATAGCCGCAGGACGCGCATGCGGTGCGGCATGTGGGAATTCCCCAGCCGTCCGGGACTTCCGGACCGGTCGAACCACGAGTTCGCGCAATACCCGATAGCCCTGCGCAACAAGAGTGTTCGAGTCTCGGATGCTCGCGTTCAGGGATGCCACTCGCGCCGGCGACGGGCGCACTGCTTGACATCGTCCGAGCAAGATCTCTATGTTTTGTTCCAAATACAGCATCAAGTTCATTATTATGAACTCGCGTCGGAACGGCTCGCCGAGAAGGACCGGACATGATTCTCCTGGGGTATCGCGATCACAACGTCCACGAATTGGTGTGCCACGAGATCGCCAAGCAAGCGCGCTACTACGACCGTCTGGGGATCGAGGTGGAGGCGGTGCCCGGCTCGGAGCACCCGGAGGCAGAGTTGTCTGCGGGGCTGGGCGGCTCGCTCGTCGAAGCACTTCGAGGGCAACGCCGCTGGAAAGTTGCGCTCGTCCACACCATTCACCCGTTGTTCTGGATCTGGGAACGAAAGGGCGGGACACAGCCGGCTGGGCCGACCGTCCTGGCCGCGCATCCGGAAGGATCGATCGTGTGGGCTTTCACCCAGCGGTTGCTGACCCGCCGGGCAGGGGACGAAGCCCCGTCGGTCCTGCACTTTCCTGCCGGAATCGCGGGTGATCGACAGCGACTGCAGGCACTGCGGTCCGGATCAGCCGACGCGGCTGTTCTGGGGTCCGCTTTCGCTCCCGGCGCCTTGCAACGGCTCGGGCTCACCGAGTCGTTGTTCTTCGGCGCCGCCCTGAGGTTCCCCACTGCCGGTATCGCAGTCGACCTGGAGAGGACCAGCCTCGACGACCCGTCGGTACGAAAGGTCGTTGCCGCACAAACGGCAGCAATCGCTGACGTCCGGAACCGAGCTCCCGTCGCGCTCGATGCGGTGGCGTCGCTGCTGCACGACAGCAGCAGGACAGATGCGCAGCGGATGTTGTCGGACTATCTGTCCCCTCGATACGGTCCCGATCCACGTGATGTTCGAGCCGCTGGTGCGGATGCGTTCGAATGGCTGACAGGCGTACTACACACGGGTGGGCGCACCACCCCAGACTTCTACGAGGCGGTTCGATGACTACTTCTCGACGTGAACAACTGGTCGTACACGCACTGCCCGGGACCCATGGCACGACGGTCACCGCGCGCAGGCACGAGCTGACGATCGACGAAGCCCCGCGGTACGGCGGGCACGACTCCGGCGCAAACCCGGTCGAGCACCTGCTTGCCGGCATTGCCGCCGCCTCGCTGGTGGTGCTCCGGCTGCTCGGCGAGGTCGCAATAGCCGAGTCTGCCGCGCTCACAGTCTCCGCGAGCCTGAACGTCGATCGCGTGATGGGAGCCGACGACGGCGCCGTCATCGAACTGATTCGCCTGGACTGGGAAGTGGCGAACGCGGCGCACGCCGAGCGCTTGCGTGCCGCACTTCCCCACCTCGCGAGCCGTCGACCTGGACAAGCACTGATCGATGCCGCGTCCGCATTTGCGGAAGAGGTGTCCGTCCGCGAATCGACAGCCGCCTGCGTGTAGCACCTTCGGTTGCCTCACCGCCGTGCCCGCAGTCACCGGGGCGAGTCACAGCGACGCGAGGGCGTGAGGATCAACAGGATGGATTTCACCGCGATCATCCCCACGAAGATCGTCACAGCGGCGAGTAGTCCGGTGGTGACGACCCGCCAGGCAGGCGGATGCAGGAGGTGAAGCCAGATGATGGCAAGGGCAGCGACACTCGCCACGGGAAAGGTGAACGACCAGAAACCGTGCGAGAAGGGGAGAGCGCGATAGCGCGGCAGCAAGGGCACCTGGACCATCACCATGAACGCCGTGATTGCCGTCAGCGAACCGAACAGAGCGTCGGGTTGCCCGTTCGAGATGGCCAGCCATGCGGCAGCGCCGACCGCCGGCGGAGCGATCATGATGACGAGCGTCGGGACGAGGGGCGCGGGCATGGCGGGGCGCAACGCGAGCCTGAGAAACAGAAGCATGGAAATCACCACCCAGAAGAACAGGCCGATCGCGAAGCTTGCGACAGCGAGCCAGTCGAGACCGGTCTGGGCGGCGGTGAGCGCGCCGACCAGGCCGGCTGCGCTGATGGGCAGGTAATAGCCGCCGTGCACGGACTCGAGCGCCATCTCTCCGCTCATCCAGAAGCTCATCATCCACGCCCCGAAGACGGCTGCGGCAATGATCGAGATCAGGGTCAGCGCCGTACCGGCGAAGGGAAACGTGCGGTGCAGGTCTGCCCCCAGCAGCATTGCGGAGAGCGGAAGCAGCGCCGCGAGCGGACCGTGCGCGAAGTGAGTGAGCTGATGCGAGAACCCTTGGGCGACGCGCCGGTCGCGGTGCGCGTGCGCAGCCGCCATCACGATCCAGGCGAGCGCGGCGACCAGCCAGAACGCCTGAGTGAGGGCGAATGAAGTTCCGAGCGCGGCCGTAGCGATCGACCAGACCTGGGCAAGGCCTGCAAGACCCAACGGGATCGCGAGGGAGTTCAGTGGGAAATGGGTGCGCGAGCGTGGCTCGCGGGCAACGCTCTTGGAATGGGCTGCCATTGAAATGCCTTCCTGGCTGGGCGGAGATTCTCGAGCCTGCGCGGAGCGAACCGAGTTATTGACTCGTGGGTCCAATATGCTGGCGGCTACCTTATTGGTTATCGACCTTGCGGTCAAATATTGCCGCGCGTTAACCTACTTCGGTGGCTAGACCGATGCTCTTCAGTACAGACGTGGCGGTTGACAAGGCGATGGACCTGTTCTGGCTCCAGGGATACGCCGCGACGACTCCCCAGGAACTCGCCGGCGAAATGGGAATCGGCAAGGGCAGTCTCTACAACACCTTCGGGAGCAAGCACGCCTTGTTTCTGCGAGCGCTGCGGCGCTACAGCGAAATGCGACTCGAGTACCTCGCCGACCTGTTCGCCGCGCCTGGCCCGCTGAGGCCTCGCCTCGCGGTGGCGATGACTGTCCTCGCCGGAGTCGGCGAGCACCGGCGAGGGTGCGTCATGGTCAATGCCGCGGCAGAACTCGGGACTGCCGACGACGAGGTGAACCGCATCGCGGACGAGCTGTTCACTCGGATCGAGGGAGTCTTCAGGCGAGCAATCGTGGACGGACAGGAGTCCGGGGAATTCGAAAAGAGCCGGCCTGCCGACATCGCAGCTCGGCAAATGCTGGCTTCGGTGATCGGCCTCAGCGTGCTCGCGAAATCGGGTGGCCAACCGGAGATCTGCGCCACCGTCGTCGAGGGGTTCGTCGACGGGCTGTGACAGTCGCCAACCCTGCCCGGCCCGGTGCTCGTCGAATCTGAGACACAGTAGCCGGGAGCGGTCTCGACGCGGCCTTATCCGTACCCGCGACCCGCGGTCAGGAATACCCTGGCAAGTACACGCCCTTCACACCTGAATCCGCCCGCCCGGAATCGAACCGCCATGAACGATCGCCCGCCGAGTGAGTCGACGATCGCGTCTGGGCCGCCCACCGAACTGGGTCAGGACACCCAGCTGCCGCCGTCGACGACTACGTCGGGCGCCGAACCCGTGTTCGTCGTCGAGAGCGGCGTCGAACGCCTCGTCGCGGATTGGGAATCGTCCGGATCGCCCGCCGAGCTCACGGAGTATCTGCCCGACACCGCCGCGATCAGGCGTGCCGCGCTGATCGAGCTGATCAAGGTGGACCTCGAGTACCGGTGGCTGCGTTCGGGCCGCCCGAAGCGCATCGCCGACTACTGCCTCGACTTCCCGGAACTGCTCGCCGCACCCCTGCCTCCGGAACTCGTCTATCTCGAGTACCGGGTGCGGCGCTCGAGTGGCGTCGAGGTCGAACCCGACGAATACCTGACCGAATACCCGCAGCAGGCGGCCCGGTTCGAGAGCCTGCTCGAACACGACCGGCGCACCCTGGACCGTCGCACCGCCGCCGCCGAACTCGGGCCACGAGACGACCTCGACGTCGGGAAGCGTCTCGACGATTTCGACCTCATGGTGGAGCTGGGCCGCGGCGCGTTCGCGCGGGTATTCCTCGCCCGGCAGCGGTCGATGCAACGGTGGGTGGCGCTGAAGATCTCCCGCAACATCGGCAACGAACCGCAGATGCTGGCCCAGCTCGACCATCCGTACATCGTCCGTGTCTTCGACCAGCGCCTGCTGGAAGACCGCCAGCTGCGGGTGCTGTTCATGGAATACGTTCCCGGCGGCACTCTCCTCGACGTGGTGCGGCTGGTCCGCAAGACGCCGCCCGAGCAGCGGTCGGGGAAACTGCTCCTCGATTCGATCGACCACATTCTGGAGACGCGCGGCGAGATCCGGCCCGAGTACTCGAGTGTGCGGGACGACATCGCCGCCCTGTCGTGGCCCGAGACCGTCGCATGGATCGGGCTCCGGCTGGCCGACGCCCTGGAGTACGCGCGCGACCACGGCGTCCTGCACCGCGACATCAAACCGGCGAACGTGCTCCTCGGCCTCGAAGGCGTCCCCAAGCTGGCCGATTTCAACGTCAGCTCGAGCGACAGCGTCGAGACGGCCGGCGCCGGCGGCTTCATCGGCGGTTCCGTCGCCTACATGTCGCCCGAGCAACTGGAAGCGGCCGACCCGGGCTCCCCGCGGACCGCCTCGGACCTCGACACCCGCAGCGACATCTTCGCGCTGGGAGTGATGTTGTGGGAGCTGCTGACCGGTGCGCGTCCGTTCCCCGACGACGACGGATCCGGGTCGCCGCCGTCGCCGCAGGCACTCCTCGAATCGCGATGCCGGGGAGTGGACCCGGAACGGTCGCCGCTGCCCGAGAACTGCCCGGCCGCGTTGCGCCGCATCCTCGTGAAGTCGCTGGCCCCGGACCGGAACGACCGGTGGTCGAGCGGCCGGAAGCTGACCCGTCAGTTCGCGCTCTGCCTCGACCCGCACGCCCGCGATCTCGTCGACCCGCCGCCGGGAAGCCTGCGGTCCACCATGTGGCGGTGGGCGCTGCCCATCGTGCTCGCCGCGGTCGGGATCCCGAACCTCCTGGCGGCCGGTTACAACTACTACTACAACAAGGTGCTGATCATCGCGACCCTGCCCGCCGAGGCGCAGCAGCACCTCGAACTCGTGCACCTGGTGATCGGCGGTGTCGCGTTTCCGCTGGGTGCGGTGCTGATCATCTACTGGTGTCGCCTCGCGTTCACGGTGCCCCGCGGACTCCGTCACGGCCGTTCCTACAGTCCCGAGGTGCTGGGTAAGGCCCGGGCTGCGACGCTCGGCCTCGGCGACCGCGCGGTCGTGGTCAGCTTCGGACTGTGGGTGGTTGCCGGCGTCGCCTACCCGGTCGCACTGCAGCTCACCGCCGGCGGAATCCCGTTCCGCGCGTACACGCAACTCCTCGCGTCGCTCGCCGTGTGCGGGGCAGTCGCCCTCGCCTACCCGTTCTTCATCCTCACCTTCTACGCCGTGCGGTGCCTGTCCCCGATCCTGTTGTCGCACGGAGAGTTGCGCAAGAGCGACGGCTACCGAATTCGCGCCCTCGGACGAAGTCTCCCCCGGTACCTCGCGGTCGCGGCATCCGTCCCGCTGATCGGCGTCGCCGGGCTCAGCTTCGTCGGCGGGAACACCGGCGACGCCGTCAACGCGACGGTGCGCGTGCTGTGCCTGGGCGGCATCTTCGCCTTCATCGGCGTGTACCAGTTGTTCCGGCGGATCGAGAGCGACCTCCGCGCGCTCGAGCGGGTGGTGTGGCTGGAGGTGCCGGGATCGCCGTCCAGGCGTCGGCGGCGGTAACGATCGGCAGGAGAATGAAGAAGGGCCCTGGCGCTGCCGGGTCGGGGTCCGACAGCGCCATGGGCTCAACCTGTATTTCTCTCGAGAGCCCCTCCGCGTTACACCCTGTTTGCCGCGCCCCCGGCGAGGCCGCCCATAGTCATGTCGTAGAGGACGGTGGCCAGCGCGTTTCGCCGGTCACGCAGGTCCCGGCGGAGGTATTCCAGGCTCACTTCGCGGTAGCTGACGGTGAGCACCAACAGCAGCGCGTCGAGGTCCACACCCGGACCGATCGCGGACGGATTGACCGTCACATACGTACGGAGGAGGTCGCGGCACCGTTCCTCGATCCGGACGGAACGGTGAGCCGACAGGGTCAGGTGCGGGGCATCGTTGAGCAACGACGCGAGGACGTCGCGATATCGGTCGAGGACCGCGAGGAGCTGAATCTGCAGGGCGGCGTCCTTCAGGAATGTCCCCTGCGCGACGGCCTCCTCGAGATTCGCCCCGAGGGAGGCGGTGGCGTCCTCCATGATCTGGTCGATCAGCACCTCGATGATCTCGTCCTTGTTCGCGAAGTACTGATACACCGAGCCCTTCGAGATGCCCGCGGCCTCCGCGATCGCATTGGTGCTGCAGCCGGTGTAACCTTTGGTCCGCAAAACCTGACCAGTTGCCGACAGGATGCGTGCGACCGTCGCCTGCGACCGTTGCTGGGAGGGGTCTTTCCGCTGGCCAGTGGGCATTCGCTCCGCCTCCGCGATCCGTTCCACAATGCGACTTGTACCCGTCCGATCGGGTGGGGTGAACTGTAACTCACAGCCCCGGAGCAGGGCGGTGACACCACGCCGCGCCTGCGTCGACGAGCGAATCGAGTGCATCGGACATGACAGAAATCCAGTCCCGGGAATCCGCGCCCGGACCCTCCACCTTCACGCCGCCGCGGCGGTTCGACATGGACTCGGAGTGGGGCCGCCGATCGATGCGGACGCTGTCGCGGTTCGTGCACGGCGACCCGACACCCACCGCCGCGGAACGGGAACTCCATGCCCGCGCCGTCGCGCGTCAGGACGAGATCGGCGCCGCACTGGCCCGGGCGATTCTCGTCGACAAGACCGTCACGATGGCCCAGTTCTCCCAGGCCCTGTCCGCGGGCATCGGCAGCGTGCCCGACGCCGCACCTCCGCTGACCGCGTTCTTCGACGCCGTCGACCACCGGCCGTCGTGGGTCGACGACCGCCGCCTCGAGCACGGTGCCTCCGTGTGCCTGCGCAGCGGAATGACCGGCCTCGACCTGCTGGCCACCGGTTCGCTGATGAACGGCTACCGCAGTGCGGCCACCTCCCGCCAATTGGTGGCCACCGGCAGACTCGTCGGCGAGGGCGCCGGTCAGCGGGTGACCGAGACCGTCCGGTGGTGGTACGAGTGCGTCCTGCCCGGTGGCATGGACCGCGACCGTCGCGGCTGGCAGCTGTCCGTCCATGTTCGATTGATGCACGCCTTCGTCAATCTGACCCTGCTGCAGGACGAGAACTGGGACGTGTCCGACTGGGGCATGCCCATCAACCAGTCCGACCAGGCCGGCACGCTCGCCCTCTTCTCGACGACGTTCCTCGTCGGCCTCCGATCGCTCGGGGTGTGGGTCTCGGCCGACGAGGGCCGCGACGTCATGCACCTGTGGCGGTACATCGGCTGGCTGATGGGCATCGACGACCACTGGCTGGTCGACGACGAGAACACCGGCCGCCGCATCATGTGCCAGATCGGGGCGTTCGCACCCGGCCCCGACGAGAATTCCCGGGTGCTGGCCGACTCACTGCAGAAGTCGTGGGCCACGTTCCGCTACCCGTACGCGCAGCCTCTGCGGCGCAGGCTCAACCGCCAGCGCCTGCTCAGCATCCAGCGCCTGTTCTCCGGCAAGAGCGGCATGCGTGAACTCGGGTTGCCGGTCGTCCCGGCCTGGTTCGTTCCGCTGGCACTGGCCGGGAACGGGGTGCTGCACGGTGCGGCGCGGTTCAGCCCGGCAGTGCGCGACCGCGTCGGGCGGCGGTCCCGGCGACGGGTGGAGACCTGGCTCGCCGCGAACGAGAAATAGCCGGCGGATCAGCGGCGCTCGTAGATGCCGCGGACGAACGCGGCCTGCCCGGCGTGCTGAAGGTCGTCGGAGACGACGCTGACCAACCGGACACCGAGAGTCACCGGCGGATCCCAATTCTCGTCGACGATGCGGTCGAGGCCGTCCGCGCCGATCGACTGGACGTAATCGACGGTGCGATCGTGCACGGCATCGTGATACTCCCGGAGGAGGCCGGCCCCGGACTGCACCCGCGCCACCTCGTCCGCGGAGTGCCCGTACCCGATGGCGGCGACCGGGAACGGCAGGCCGAAACGCTCCACCCATCCGCCGGACGTCCACACCTGCTCGGTGCCCGCCACCCCGGCGACGTGGTCGTCCTGCACCCTCGTGAGATGCCAGACCAGCCAGGCGATGGTGTTCGCGTTCGCGTCCACCCGGAACGTGAGGCCGTCGGCGGGCAGATCGGCCAGCACGGAATGCACGGTCTCCTGAATGCGATCGAAAGCGTCGGTCAACAGCGCGCTATGGTCCACGGTCATCCTTCCGTCGTGTTGACATCACGCTCCACTATGGCCTCATCGCGCCCGGCGCGGTGTGTCTCGGCGAGGAGAGCGAGTCAGCAGCAGAGTTGGGCAGCGAGGTCCACGAAGTTTGCAGCGTTTGCGTCGAACTCGTCCGAGTACTTGACATCGGCATGCCTGCCCTCGCCGAACTCCAGCGGAGGCGCTCAAAATACAGTGCATACCAACGGTTCACGAGCCCGGACCGGTCGACTTCCCGAGACGGGGCACCGGTGATCCGTGCCTGTCGCAGTGTCTGGCCTCAGATAGGATGAGCGGCCGCGATGGCGGACAACCGACCCGCGACACCTTGTGTCCGTTCACGCCGAGGAGTTCGTTCGCATTTCTCGCCTCGGGCGGCGGTCGATTCATTCCTCAGTTGCCTTCTCGATGCGCTCAACTGCTTCCTCGATCCGGTCAGCTGCCTTCTCGATACGTTCAACTGTCTCCTGCAACTCTTCCTTGGCCCCCTCCGGCTCGCGAGAGTGGAGATTGCCCTCACTGTGTGTCATCGCATCCCTCTCGTCGTCACCTCTAGGTCCGCAGCAGGACGATAAGCACACTGACCTCGACCACGAGCAGCACGGCGGCGGCCCTTAGCGCCCACTGTTTCTTCTTCAGATTTGTGGAGTTCTCGTCGATCCCATGGACCATCTTGGAGACGACGTACTCGCGCATGCCCGCTTCGGTGTGATTGGACAACCGAAGATCATTCATCACTTTCGGGGACGGCCCGAAGTGCCACTGGCGTACTGGCCACAACACATAGACCACGCAGATACCGAGAATTCCCACAACACTGAGAAGAAGCACCGCCTCCGCGGGCGACAGCACCGAACCTCTAGCCGGATCGGCATTGAGCACGCCGATGCCGGTAGAAAAGGAAGTCAGCAGCGCGGCGGTCGCCAGAAGAGTGTTGGCCCTCGTCCTTGCGTTCCCGAGATTCGCGTCCTGCACTTTGAGTGTGTCCGTGGCAGCCTCGTAAACAAGCTCCAATCGCCTATCCAGCGGTGGCTCGGACATATCGATACCGTAGTCCTGGATCCAGGTGCATGGCAGCGTATTCAACTCATCAGCTTGTCTCGCCAGCTCCCGAAACCGCGGTACGACATCGTCCGAGGGGTTCTCGGTCAGTGAACCTCCGCGTCCAATTCCGGCTCCGCACGGACGGTCTCGTCCGGCTCCGGGGCCGACGCGAGCTTGCCCGGCCACCAGATCTTCCGACCGATGTCGACGGTGAGGGCAGGTACCAGGAGCGACCGCACGAGGAGGGCGTCGAGGAGCACACCGAAGGCCACAATGAAGGCGATCTGCGCGAGGAAGATCAGTGGAATGACGGCGAGCGCCGAGAAGGTGGCCGCCAGAACCACTCCCGCCGACGTGATCACTCCCCCGGTGACGGTCAGACCGCGCAGCGCTCCGCGGCGGGTGCCGATGCGCTGGGCTTCTTCCCGGACCCGGGTCATGAGGAAGATGTTGTAGTCGATTCCGAGGGCGACGAGGAACACGAACGCGAACAGCGGGACGACGGGATCGGCGCCGGGGAATCCGAAGACGTGCTCGAAGACCAGCGACGAGATGCCCAGTGTCGCAGCGAAGGACAGCACCACCGTCCCCATCAACAGCAGCGGCGCGAGCAGCGACCGCAGCAGCAGGCACAGGATGGCGAACACGACGAGAATCACGACGGGGATGATCAGGGTGCGGTCGCGCGTCGACGTCGTCTTGGTGTCGAGGTCCGTGGCGGTGGTGCCGCCGACCAGGGCGTCGGCGCCGTCGACCGCGTGGACGGCGTCGCGCAATCGGACGACGGTGTCCTCGGCCGCGAGGGAGTCGGCCGGGTCGGTCAGGGTTGCGTCGATCGCGACCCGGCCGTCCACCACGAGCGGGTCCTGTGTTCCGGCGGCCGACAGCACGGTGATGTCGGCGACGCCGTCGACCCGGCCGGCGGCGAGTACTGCGTCGAGCGAATCCTCGTTCGCGATGATCACGGCAGGTGAACCGGAGCCGGCGTCGAAGTGGTCGCCGAGGATCTGCTGGCCCGCAACGGAATCGACGTCGAGGAGAAAGGTCTCGGATTCCGCGATGCCACTGGCCTCGAACTTCGGCATCAGGAGCGCGAAGAGCACCAGTACCAGGCTGGACGCCACCCAGAAGCGGCGCGGATGCGCGCCGATTCGCGCGGCGAGCGCGGCCCAGAATTTGTGGTCGGCGGCCTCGTCCTTCTCTGCGTGCTGTGCGCCGAAGGCGGGCCTCCTCGGCCAGTAGGCCGCCCGGCCGAGGAGGACGAGCACCGCGGGGAGGTATGTCATGGACGCGACGAACGACGCCGCGATGCCGATGGCCGCGACCGGTCCGAGGCCGCGGTTGGAGTTGAGGTCGGACAGCAGCAGGCACAGCACACCGGCGATGACCGTGCCCGCGGAGGCGGCGACGGGTTCGAGCGTCGCCCGCCACGCGGTCCGCATGGCGCGGTACCTGTCCTGCTCGATCCTCAGTTCCTCGCGGTAGCGGGAGACGAGCAGCAGTGCGTAGTCGGTTGCGGCGCCGAACACGAGGATGAACAGGATGCCCTGGCTCTGCCCGTTCAGGGCGATGACACCGGCGTCGGCGAGCACGTACACGAGCAGACTGGACAGTCCCAGTGCGAACACCGCGGACGTGATCACCGCGAACGGCAGGATCGGACTCCGGTAGACGACGATCAGGATCAGGATCACCACGACACCCGCCACCAGGAGCAGCAGCCCGTCGATGCCGGCGAACGCGGCGGACAGGTCCGCGACCTGGCCGGCGGGCCCGGTGACGAGGACGGTGAGACCCTCCGGCGCGGCACCGAGCGCGTCGCGGAGTTCCGTGACGCTGTCGCCGACCTCCGCGGTGCTGTCGACAGGCACGAACATCTGCAGTGCCCGCCCGTCGACGGACGGGATCGGCGGTGACACCTCGTCGCCGAATCCCTCCGCCCCGGCGAAGGAGGCCGCAGTGCCGGCGAGGAACTCGGTGTCGGCCGCGGTGATTCCCGACGGGCGTTCGGCGACCACGATCGCGGGCACGAACTGCGTGTCGATGAAGCCCTTCTGCAGGGCGGACACCTCGGTGGCCTCGGCCGATGCGGGCAGGAAGGACGTGCTGTCGTTCTGCTGGACGGCGGAGAGTTTGCCGGCGAACGGGCCGCCGAAACCGCCGACGGCCAGCCAGACGATCACCAGCAGGGCTGGCAGAATCCATCGCAGTCGGCGAACCGGGCGTGGGCGGGCAGTTGTGGTCACGTGCTCTCCAATGCTGGACGGTTCGACGACCGGATGTCCGGATTGCGACGTTCCTATTTTGTTCAGTCTGCTGAGCAAATTGCAAATGGAGGCGAGAAAATGACGAGCGACGGCATGGACCAGTGGCCGACCGGACGCCTGCTGTCCACGGCTGCGCGGCTGGTCGAGCACTCGTGGGAGGACATTCTCCGGTCACAGAACATGACCCATGCAGGACTCATCTCACTGCACACGATCGCCGACCGGCCCGCCTCGCAGCGGGACATCGCGAAGGCCTCGCGGGTGACGGACCAGACCATCAGCCGCACCATCGACCGCCTCGAACGCGCCGGGTACGTCACCCGGGAGACCGATCCGGCCGACGAGCGCCGCAAGCGGGTCGCGATCACCGAGGCGGGTCGCGCGATCTACCTCCACCTGCTGACTCTCGAGAAGGAGGATGCGGCCCTCACCGCCGCGGTCGGCGATCCGGGGCCGCTGCGCGAACAACTTCTCCGTCTCGTCCGGTCGCTGGGACTTCCGCCCCGGAACCAGGCAGAGGCCGAGGACTGATCACACATTCGCGGGGAGGGCGATGACGACCTCTCGCTCGTTCCCCGGCAGATAGTGGACCGTCACGACCCGGCCGACCTGGACGTGCGCGACGCTGCGCGGCGGCAGGAACTTCTCGACGCGGGTGGCGAACGTCGTCCCGTCGGGCCGGGTGACCACCAGTCCGAGCGCGACCTTCGAATTCCCGTTGCGGATCTCGCCGGGCACGCTGAGCGATTGCACCACCGCCTGCGCGGGGATGCCGCGGGCCGCGATGTCGAGCTTGCCGGGGGTGGTGATTCCCTGACGAATCATGGATCGGTTCAACGCTTCCTGCGCCGACGACATGTCGCCCGAGCGGTCGATCTCGACCTTGTCGGTGCGGTCCGGAAGATAGCGGACGGGCAGGACGACACCGGGCTGCAGCAGCGCCAGTTCGGTCAGCGGCACGATCATCCTGGCGTGCGATTCGAACATCTTCCCGTCCGCGCCCTCCACGCCGAGGTCGATCCGCACCTCCGGCTGATCGTTGAGCGTCATGCCGGTCTGGCGTACCGACCGCACCGTTCCGATCCCGACCGCCGCGTGCCGGAATGCCGCACTGTTGCGCCCCGTGAACGCCGCCAGCACGCTGTCACCGGTAAGGGCGAAGCAGACCACGACGAGGCTGACCGCGACGATCGGCCAGATCATCTGCGGGCCGGCCCACGACAGCGCGTCGATTCCGTAGTTGGTCCGCCCCCGGTCGCCGAGGCCGTGCCACAGGTAGTACGCGACCGACCCGACGAGAAACACGACGGCGGCGCTCCGCACGATCTTCTTCACGATGTGTCCTTCCGTGGTTGAACTGGGGGGACGCGGGGGGGGGGACCCCGGCCGCCGCGCGGCCGGGGGGGGGGGGGGGGGGGGG
>NZ_JBHURF010000006.1:305669-367821 GCF_042674125.1 Rhodococcus sp. NPDC056960
GCCGCCCCCCCCCGCCCCGACGACAACCCCGCCGGCGGCGCCCCTCCCGACCTGCCACCCGCGGGGCCCTGCCGTGGTTGCTCGGGGGGGCCGCGCGCGGACTCCACGAGTCCGCGCGCGTCCCGTTGGGTGGGCTCAGCCGCCCACGACGGTCGAGCAGGCGAACGTGATGTCGAACTTCGACGCATTCGGCGCGGTCGGGTTGCTCATGTCGGGGGCGCCCACCCCTTCACCGGTGACCGTGTACGTGTCGCCGTCCTTCACGACCTTTGCGGAACCGCCCGGCATCCCCTGCCCGAAGCCCAGCGCGTACGGCAGGCCGTTCGACCCGCCCTTGCTGCCCGCGATCTCGACCGCCTGCACGGTGTCGGTACCGGTGATGGTGGCGGAGACGGCCAGGTCGCCGTACGTCACGTTGCCGGTGTCGGCCAGCGCCAACGCCAGGGTGTCGCCCTGCTTGGCGCAGGTTGCGTCGAAGTCGGCGTCCAGGGGCGTGCCGTCGACCGACGCCGAGGACGCGCCCGCCGGAGCCGCGGAGGCCGGCGACTGCTCGGAGCCTCCCCCGCCGGAACCGTTGTCGCTGCAGCCCGAGACGAGCAGGGCGACCGCGGCGGCCGCGACGATGCCGCCGGTGTAGATGCGCTTGCGAGTCCGAATGACCTTGTTCATGATCCGTCCTTCACGTTTCGTGAGGGGCGCTCGGCGCCCGTCGTCGATTCCTTCGGCTCGCGTTCCGGAGCCGATGTGAGAAAGGTAGGAACTCCTCGCGCCCTACCGATCCCAGACTTCTCGTCGCGTCGACGCGGCGTCACTGCGGTAGCCTGCTCGAATGCAGACGGGAGCGGCGGGGGCGGAGGCTGCTCGGCGACCCCGCGCCATGGTTCTCGACGAGGTCTGGCGACAGCTCGACGGCGTGGAACCGCTCAGCGGGCGCGACGGCGGTCCACTGAGCCGCACCGTGAAACTGATCCTCGATCCGCTGGTCATCCGTCCGGTGCAGAACCCACTGTGCGCCGGACCGCTCGTCACGGCCGACGGCGCGCAGCTGCTCGCCGCCCGCGTGTACGCCTGCGCCGACGTGCTCCGGGCCACCGCGGCCTGGTTCACTCTGCTCAAGCGGGTTCGCCGGACGCTGCGCATCACCGACGGCAACCCGCAGGATCTCTACTTCCAGCGATGCTACGAACTCGCGACCGGGTCCGGCCTGCCCGATCCACTCCGCGACGAGTCCGTCGCCGAGGACACCCTGCGCGACGTGCACGAATTCGCGGCCGGTCGCACCACGCAGGCACTGAAGGCCCACGTCACCGACCCGGCGCGGGCACGGGAACTGACCGCCCTGATCGCCGTCGCGTGGGGACGGCGACCGTTGTCGGCCGGGTCCGCGGGCACCCACGCCGGTGCGATCGGCGAAGTCCTCGACGCCTGCCCCGGCGCACGCCTCGCGCAGGACGGCGACGGCGGACAGTCGGCGCTCGGCAGTCTGATCGCCGGGCACGCGGGAACGCACCACGGAATCGCGCTCTGGACCACCGAGGTGTCGGCCCGCAGCCTCGGCCTGACGGCGCATCCGGTGCCCGGACCGCCGCCTCTGGGGGCGTCGGCATCCACCACGGCCCTCGGGCTGCCGTTCGACCGGTCCGTCCACGAACGCGTCTTCACGGTGCTCCGCGCGTCCACCGACCGTGCGGAACTGTCGCCGATTCACGAACTGGTCACCACGGAGATAGCCCGAAGTTGCTCGCCCTGGGCCCTTCTCGACGAATCGCTCCGGGTCGCGGCGACGACGGGTGCCGCGCTCGCGACCGGTCTCCGTCCGATCGGGGTGGCTGCCGCGCCCGCGGACACGGACACGGCCGCCGCCCGGGTGATCAACGGCCGCTGGCAACGTGAGGCGTACGTCCTGCAGGCACGCCGCCTCACGGTGAGCCCCGACGCGGCGTCCCTGCCCGGAACGAATCCGCTGGCGGTCCTCGCCGCCGAACTCGTCGAGCCGTGGCGGCCGTATCTCCGCCGCCTGTGGGTCCGCCTGCACGGCCGGGACGTGCGCGAGTTCTCCGTGCACGAACCGGACGAACTCTGGGACCTTCTCGACGGAGTGGCACGGTCGGTCATCCTCGACCACCGGATGCGGGTCAAGCAGGCGCTCAGCACGATTCCGCTCGTGGACGCGTCGGATGCTCCCGAATCGAGGGCAAGTTGACGACCGGCACGGTGCGGATTCAGCGCGCGCCCGACGGGGTGTGGATCATCGCCCCCGACAGCGCACCGAGCGTTCTCGACGCCGCGGCGGGGATCGACGTCGCGGTGCTCGAGGTCGTCGGTGGGCATCTGTCGTGGAGTGTGCTCGCGGACTCGGCGGTTCCGGCGGCCGTGATCGACGACGTCGACTCCGCGCAGAACTGGGTGTGGGCGGTGTTCGGCGAGGAGGTGGCCCTCGCCCTGGCCTCCGGTTCCGGGCGCGACGTCACGCCGGCACCGGCGCGGCCGCGGATCGCCGCCGCTGCTCGTCGGCTTGCGTTCGCGCAGTGGGCGACGCGGTGGTGGCCGGCCTCCGCGGTCGATGCCATCCCGGCACTCGACGCCGGATTGCTGAACCGCGAGATCGGTACGCTCGCCGAGGACTGCGACCTCCTCGTCGACGGCGACGACGCACTCGTCCCGGCCGGCCTCCCGGTCTCCGGCCTGCCCGCACGGGCGGACGACTACGCCCTCGCGGCCGGCGCCGCGACCGCGGCCGTGCCGAGCAGGCTCGTGCTGGCGCGCGGTACCGGCGGAACCGACTGGCGCCGGTACCCTCCCGGGCTCGTCGACGCGTCCGAGCGTGCGGTGTTCTGGGAGGTGGTGCGCGCTGCCGGGATCACCACCGTGCGGGTGAGTGTCGTTGCGGCACCCGGTCTCTCCGCGCCCGTTCCGGACCATCTGCAACCACGGGCGACGATCGGCGCCGCGACCGGGACCGTCGACGTCGCGCTGGAATTGTCGGGCGACGTGTGGTCCGGCGAGGCGGCCGCGCCGCAGGGCTCGGAAGCGGGGGTGTCCGTGCGCGTGTATGTGCCCGGGTTCGGCGTGAACGGTTCCCCGGACGGCGGCGACCCGGAGGCCCGCGAGCGGGTTCGGAACCTGGTCCGGCAGCGGCTCCGCCGGGCCGCGGAGCCGACGCCGGACGGGCCCGATGCGCCGCTGCTCGCGGAGATCGACGCCGCTGCCTCGGATTCGGATTTCTGAGGTGGACGATCAGAAGGCGCGTGACCTCCTCGCGGCCGGCGCGGCGGCCTATGCCCGCGGAGACGTCGCCGGGGCGCTCGGCGTGTTCGAACAGGCCGCCCGGGAGGCCACCGGTGACGTCCGGACGAGCGCGATCATCAACGCGGCGAGCATGTCCGACGAACTGGGCGATCACACGCGGGCCATCGGCCTCTACCGCGACGCTCTCGCGCTGCTACCCGCCGACGCGGTGCGGATGCGTCCCGCCGCCCTGGTCAATCTGTCGCAGGCGTTGCAACATCTCGGCGACCTCGACGGCGCCCAGGACGCGCTCGAGCAGGCCCGGGAACTGCTCGCGGGCCGCGACGAGCACGGCGACGTGGCGGTGGCGTGCCTGGCGTCGCTGACGGCGGTCGCGATGCACCGGCAGCAGTGGGCGCACGCGGCCGTCGTCGCCACCGAGTCGCTCGACGCGGCGGTGCGTTTCGCGCCGTCGCTGGCCGGTCACCCGTTGATGAATCTCGCTGCCATCCATTTCGAGACCGGGAGATTCGATCTCTCGGACGATTTCGCCGGGCAGGCGCTCGCCGCGTTCGAGAGTGCAGGCGACATCAACGCGGTCGCCGAAACGCAGCAGAACCTGGGGATCATGCACGTCCGCTCGAACCGGCTCGACGCGGCCGAACCGCTGCTGCTGTCCAGTCAGGCGTATTTCGAGCGCGCAGGCATCGGCCACCGGGCGGGCATCGGATCGAAGGTGCTCGCGTTCCTCGCCGAGGGCCGGGGCGACACCGAGCGCGCGGGAGTCCTCTACCGCCGCAGCCTCGACTACTTCCGGCAGTCCGGCGCGGTGCTCGACGTCGCGGATGTCGAGACCCGTCTCGCCACCGTCGCCTTCGCCGACGGGCGGTCCGACGAGGGCGAAAGCCTCCTCGGCGCCGCTTTCGCCACGTACCGCGACCTGGGGCTCGGCCTGCAGTGCGCGCAGGTCGACTTCTGGCACGCGACACTCCTCGACTCCACGCTCACCTCCGCCGACCCACCCGACAGCGCGGTGCGGGTACGCGCCACCACGCTCGCGGTGCCCGCGGCCGTCGCCATCGACGCCGTCCGCTACACGCTCCCGAACGGGCGGCAACGCGAGCAGTGGAATCGCGAAATTGCCGACCCGGCCATGCACTTGGCGTTCCGTCTCGCCTACTCGACCGGCGACGCGCGGCTGGTGGCCGATCTCGTCGAGACGCGGTGTGCGGGAACCGCGGTGGACGTCGGCCGCGCCGGACACGGCACCCCGGCGCGCCTGCCCCTGCAGTTGCCCGACCCTCCCCCGGCGGGCGCGTCCGACACTCCGGGCTCGTTCCACCTCGGCGCCGCACTGGCCGGAATCGCGGCCGGCGCCGGTCTGCCGGTACCCCTGCCGCCGCGGCTCGCCGTGACGACGGACGGCCGGATCGTCCTGGGCGCGTCGATCACGGCCGCCGAGCAACGCTATGGGCGCGAGGTCCGCGACACCCGCACGGTGCCGGCATGGTGAGCGCACCCGAGCAGCCGACCGCGATCGTGCGGATGGCCGACGCCGGCGACCTGTACACGTCGTGGCGGTGGACCCACGACGTCCTGCCCGGCGGAGTGGGCACGGCACCCGCGGCGCAGGTCGACGAGGCCGTGGCCGCGTTGGGGCGGTCCCTGCCCGACCTCACGGATCCGCAGGGTCTGCCCCGCGCACTGACGACGGGCGGATTCTCCTCCTACGAGTCCGAACACGAACTGGCGCAGCATCTGTCGCGCACGCTTCTGCCGTTCGGCCTGGCGCGGCAATTACACGGCCTGTTCACCCGCGGTGTGCGCCCGCATCTGCGGATACAGCCGTCGCCCCGGGTTGCGCAGGTGCCGTGGGAGTTGATCGCACCCGACCCGGGACTGCGGCTCGTCGACATCGCGGACGTCAGCCTGCTCGCGCCCCTCGGCATCGTCCATGCGCCCGACCGCGAGGCCCGGACCTGGGCTCAATCCCGGCACCTGCCCGTCGTCGCGGTGCTCGACCCCCGGGTGCCGGGGTTCCGGGCGGACTCGGCACTCGGTTCCGTCCTGGGGCGGATGAGCGCGGACAGTCCGCTGTCGCAGCGGGTCGCCGCGTACGCCGACGAGGGCAGGTTGCTTCCGGCAGTGGGCGGACCGACGGACTGTTTCCGCCGCGACGACCTCGACCGGGAGTGGCTCGGCACCGCGCTGCGGGCGGGAGCCGGCCGGCTGGTGTACGTCGGGCACGTCACCGCGGCCGCACCCGAATCCGGTGAGAGCGAGCATGCCGAACTGCACCTCGCCTGCACCGCGGAGTCCATCGGGTTCGCGGAGCCCACGCGTGCGCACCGGCCGTTGTCCGCGAAGGACCTGCTGCTCGGAACGCACACGCTGACCGCCGAACCGGTCCGCGGGTCGCAGCTGTGGCCGATCCCGAGCAGGGTGGCGCTGATCGCCTGCGAGAGCGGCGGTGACCTGCGGTTCAGCGAGGCACTCGGGCTGGTCTCCGCGATGATCGCGGGCGGCGCAGAACTCGTCACGGCCGGCCGGTGGGCGCTGCCCACCGATCTCGCGTTCCAGCGATTCGCCGGCGCCGCAGCGGACGCGCGTCCGCTGCAGGATGCGATCTGCTCGATCGACGCGGCACACGAACAGCCCGACGCGGTCGGTGCGCTGTGCGACTGGCAGCGACAACGGGTGGCCGCGTGGCGGGACGAGCGGACCATCGAGCAGTCACCGGTGCTGTGGGCGGCGTTCGCGACCGTCGCGGCCCACTGATCCGCCTCGCGTTCGACGTTCCCCCCATCGTGTCGGTCGGTCGTTGTACCGTCGTTCCTGTCGGTTCCGGCACGAAGAAGGAGCATGTCTCATGACCTCTCGTCTCAACCCTTACATCAGCTTCGACGGCAACGCGCGGCAGGCAATGGAGTTCTACAAGGACGTCTTCGGTGGCACCCTGGCGGTGAGCACGTTCGGCGAATTCGGCGCCCCGGATGCCGAGGGTTCCGACAAGATCATGCATGCCATGCTCGAATCCGACAACGGATTCACCCTCATGGCCGCCGACACACCGCCCGGGATGGAACACAACCCGGGAACCAATATCGCCGTGAGCCTGAGCGGGGACGACGGCGACGACCTCCGCGGCTACTGGGCCAAACTGTCGGACGGCGGCACCGTGTCGGTGCCCCTGGAGAAGCAGATGTGGGGAGACGAATTCGGTGCCTGTACAGACCGGTTCGGCATTTCATGGATGGTCAACATTGCCGGGACGCCGAGCTGACAACAGCGCCGGGTAGTCCTGCAGGTCGATGTCGGTGGCGAAGGAGTCGGTCAGCTTCATCATCAGACCGAACAGGATCCTTTTCTTGAACGTCGCGTTGCGCAACCTGATTCGAGCACGCGACTTCGGCGCGAGAAAAGGTCCGGCGTTGCCCTTGCGCGCGATCTTCGCGTACCGGTGCATCTGCTCGTTGTAGCGTCCGAACGCCACCCGGTGGTCGCCGTCGGCGGCGGCGAGTTCGCCCGCCAGCACGTACGCACCGACGAGGGCGAGTCCAGTCCCGAAGCCGCCCAGCGTGTTTCCGTACGCGGCATCGCCGAGTAGGGCCACGCGGCCGGCGGTGTAGGTGCCGGTCTCGACCCTCGCGATCGAGTCGAGGTAGAAGTCGGCCGCGTGGTCCAGGCCTGCGAGCAACCCGGGCACACGCCACCCCGCATCGGCGTACGCGGCGGTCAGGATTCGTTTCTGCCGGGTGGTGTCGGCGCGGTCGTACTCGATCTTGCCGGAGGCGAAGACGAACAACTCCGGCGCCTTCGGTCCCCCGACCACGGCCATCCGCCCAGGTTCGTTGTACATCAGCCCCGTCGCGCGTGCCCTGTCCGTCGAGGCGTCGGTCGCCGAGTCGGTGGTCCCGACGACGGCGTAGTAATACCCGAGGAAGCGGACGAACTCCTCCTCCGGCCCGAACCGGTGGCGGCGCACGGCCGAGTGGATGCCGTCGGCGCCGAACACCAGGTCGAAGCGGCGTGCGTCCGATTTCTCGAACGTGACGTCGACACCCGACTCCGTGTCGACCAGCGCGGCGACGGAATCCCCGAAGAGGTACTCGCACGACTCCGCGGTCCGCTCGTACAGGATCTCGGTGAGGTCGCCGCGCAGGATCTCGACGTCGCCGCCGATGAATTCGCCGGGGATCGTCGCCAGGTGCCTGTCGCGTTCGTCGACGATCAGGAGGTCGGTCTTCCCCGTCTGCCTGCGGTACACCTCGTCGAGGATTCCCATCCGCTCCAGTACTTTTCGGTGCACCTGCCCCTTGAAGTCGACGGCCTGGCCGCCGAGCCGGAGGTCCGGTGCGCGCTCGACGACGGTGACGGCGTAGCCGCAGCGATCGAGCCAGTACGCCAGGGCGGGCCCGGCGATGCTTGCACCCGAGATCAGGACGGTTCTGTTCGGCACGATGACCTCCGCGATTCGAATTGTATCCGCCGGACACAGTTCAGTGTATGGTAGACACTGTTCCGGAGCAAGAGTCGTCCGGAGGAGCGCAGATGGTCACCCAGCCCCGTACCGCCGAACTGTTGTGGGGGTCGTCGGCGAGACCGAAGCGGGGGCCGAAACCGGCCCTGAGTCTCGAGCAGATCGTCGCGACCGCGATCGCGATGGCGGATGCCGACGGCCTCGCCACGTTGTCGATGCAGCGCCTCGCGGAAGATCTCGGGTTCACCAAGATGTCGCTGTACCGCTACACCCCAGGCAAGACCGAACTCGTCGCCCTGATGCTCGACGCCGCGCTCGGACCCGCGCCCGACCTGTCCGACGTCGACGAGAACTGGCGTGCCGCACTTCACGAGTGGGCTCTCCGCATGTCGGCCGGCCTCCGACGTCACCCGTGGGTCGTGGATGTCGCCGTCGGTCCGCGGGTGCTGGGCCCGAACGAATTGGGCTGGCTCGAAACCGGCCTCGCGGCACTGAGCGGCACGGGACTGACCGGTGGAGAGCGTCTGGACGCGATCGTCCTGATCACCGGCCACGTGCGCAGCCTCGCTCAGCAGACGACCGCACCCGGCGCCGCCACCGACACACCCGAGAAGTTCCTGAACGACATCATGACCGGAATCCTCACCGCCCACGCCGACCGCTACCCCGAGGCGGCGGCCGCCTTCGCCTCGGCCAGTTCCACGTCCGGGCAGGACGACGCACTGGAATTCGGGCTGGCCCGGATCTTCGACGGCCTGGCGGCGCTCGTCGCCGCGCGAACTGCGAGCTGATCACCCCGCACTGAGCACGGGTCAGATGGCGCTCGTCTGGGCTGCGTGACCGGTCACGTGTTCGGAGTGACCGGCGCCGAGAGGGTCGGGCCATTGCGTCCACGCGTCAGAGCCGAGCTCGATTTCCTCGGTGGTGAGTAGACAGGCGTCGAGTTGGTTCCGGAGTGTGCCGGCGTCGATCCCCTGGCCGATGAACACGAGTTCCTGCCGGCAGTCACCGACCGGTTCTTCCCATTTGTCGAGAATGCCCTGACGGCGGTAATCGTCCTCCGGCCAATAGCCGTCGGGAAGGAACTTCCACCATCGACCGACGTACCCGTGCCGGATCACGTGACCGGCCTGCGAGATACTGCCGATCTCGGTGAACCGGCCGGCATTCCAGAAGTAGCCCTTGGCGCGGAGAAGCCGGCCGTTCGTCCACTCGCTGGTGAGGAACTGATGTAGCCGTCGGGGATGGAAGGGTGCCCGTTCTCGGTAGACGACCGACCCGATTCCGTATTCCTCGGTCTCGGGGGTGTGCTCTCCCTGGAGTTCCTGCAGCCAGCCGGGTGCCTGGGCGGCCCGTTCGAGGGAGAACAGGCCGGTGTCCATGATGGTGTCGAGCGGAACGTGTCCGTGAGATACCGGGAGAATGCGCGCGGTCTTGTTGAGTGATCGAATCAGCTCGGTGAGTTCGGTGAGTTGCCCGGTGGAGACGAGGTCGGCCTTGCTGATCAGGATGACGTCGGCGAACTCGATTTGATCGACGAGCAGATCGGAGAGGTCGCGTTCGTCCTCGGGCGCGTCGGCTTCGACGGGGCCACCGGACCGATAGTCGCGCAGGAAGCTGTGGCCGTCGACGACGGTCACCATGGTGTCCAGCCGGGCCAGGTCGGACAGCGCGTGTCCGTCGCTGTCGATGAAGGTGAACGTTTCGGCGACGGGCAGGGGTTCGGAGATGCCGGACGATTCGATCAGGAGGTAGTCGAATCGACCGTCCGCTGCCAGGGTCCTGATCTCGTCGAGAAGATCCTCCCGCAGGGTGCAGCAGATGCAGCCGTTGGTCATCTCGACCAGCTTTTCCTGCGACCGGCTCAGCGTGACCTCTCGTTCGACTTCGGCACTGTCGATGTTGATCTCGCTCATGTCGTTGACGATCACCGCCACGCGCCGGCCCTCGCGGTTGCGCAGGATCTGATTCAGGAGTGTCGTCTTTCCTGCACCGAGAAATCCCGACAGCACGGTGACAGGCAGGCGCATGTCGTTCATGGGTCAATTCCTTCCAGGAAATCTGTGCGTACTCGGCAGCAGACCGGCGGCGGCCGCACGGCAACTCCGGGCGAGATGCCCGCCGCCGGTCTGTGTTCATCGTGTCGGAATCGTTCAGACGGCTGCTTTTTCGAGGTATCCCTCGAACAGGTCGACCACGACGCTGCGGGCGTCGGTGTCGTCACCGAAGAGTTCCTCTGCCGCGAATTCGACGTGATAGGTCGGTTCCTCGCCGGCGTCGTTGCGCCCGTGGCCTATCGCGTCGGGAAACGGCCACTTTTCGGTGGTGCGATGGGTGATCGTTCCGACACGACCGCGGCAGTATGCCGGCACGCGGATGTGTCCGGGCACGCGCTCGTCGCGAACCCGGACACGCTGCCCGACCTCGAAGGTGACGTGATCGCTGCGCGCCGGCCGGCCTTCCGACTCGGCAGGAAGCGACAACGGGAACGGGCCTCCGGCGAGCGTCTCGAGTTCGTCGTGGGTGAGAATTCCCTTCTCTACCATGAGGGTTGCGACGCCGATCACGTATCTCTCGTAGTACGGCGTCATCATGTAGTGACGGGGTTCCATGCGTTCGACGACGTGCCGGACTTCATCGACGCTGAACGCCCCCAGGTCCGCGGCGCCGAGGAACAGCAGACTGTAGGGCAGGTGTTCCCACTCTGCGTGGAACGGCCCGCCGACGTCGGCGTCGACGGTGTGAGGGACCTTACCGAACCCCTGTACGCCGGCGAGATCGTGTACTCCATCCATGGATCTGATTCCTTTCTCGGGGTGGTCAGACGGTCGGAACCTGCGGGATCGCAACCCCGATCAGGCAGTCTTTGGTCACGAGCTGCTGGAGCTGCTCGCGGCTCCATCCTTCGGTGCCCGCCGGCCGCTGGGGAAGCACGATGTAGCGCGTTTCCGCGGTGGTGTCGTAGACGCGGATATCGACGCCCTCGGGAACATCGGTGCCCATCTCGGACAACACCTTTCTCGGTTCGCGAACGACACGGGCGCGGTACTCGAAGCTCTTGTACCACGTCGGCGGCAGGCCCAGGATGGGCCAGGCGGTGCACGAGCACAGAGAGCACACGATCACGTTCTTGAGCGTGGGGGTGTCCTCGAGCGCCACGATGTACTCGCCCTGCGGTCCCAGGTAACCGTATCGGCCGACGGCCGCAGTACCGTCGGTGAGCAGAAGTTCCCGGAACTCGTCGTCGGTCCAGGCCCGGGCGACCAGTTCCGCGCCGCGGCGGGGGCTGAAGTCCTCTTCGAAAGTCTTCTTCCAGCCTTCGGCGTATCCTTCGGGAACCAGTCCTTTTCCGTCCAGCGCCCGGAACAGCGCCCAGGCCCGGTCGGCGGCCGGGGCCTGTGCGGGCGCCGCGTTCTCCGGTGTGTGCTCGATCGCTATCGACATATCTTCACCTTTTCTGTGTGGGCTGAAAACTGCGAATAGATCTACTGCTGCGGCTGCGCGTCACGCAGCATGCCGGTCTGCGGATGACAATTGATGTACTCGTAATGCTGATCGCGGGCGTCGAAAACCGAGACCTCGTGGTAGAGCCGCAGCTTCGACAGGCTCTCGGCGACGCGGAAGAACGTGGTGAAAATCCGCAGATGGGTGGGATGAGACTCCGCCCAGCGTTCGAGCTTGTCCAGCGAACCCCAGTGTCCGATGTTGTAGCTCAGGTCGAGAAAGTTTCCGTCCAGATCGATGTTGCGGACAAATCTGTTGCTGTAGCAGCCGACGGACTGTCCGTTGTCCCGCAGGAAGTCCATGCCGCCCTGCAGGGTTGGCAGGATCTCGTCGAGGTACAAGCTCCGTTCGGACATGTCGGTGTCGGCCCAGTCCTGCCCGGAGCGAATCAGCGCGATGTTGTCGTGACCCTGTACCACTACGCGGCCACCCGCAGCGGGGTCGCCGCTGACCACCCGCAATTCACCCGATGGCTGTATCCAGTCGGTCTGGGAGACGGGAAAGCGCTCCCGCATCGAACCCCAGTAGCCGTGTTCGTTGATCTCGCCGCTGACACCGTCCATGACCGCACCGACACCCGGAAGGGCATCCCGGAAGGCGTACAGAGTTTCGAACTGCTCAGCCCGCGGGGCCACGATCTCACGGAAGTATCCCAGCCCCTCCGAGAGACGTTCATCCGATGCCCACCAGTCCGCCACCGCCGGCAGCCGGAGCCAACGGTCGTGGGCAGCGGAATCTTTCCAGTACCCCACGATCATCAGATTTTCGTGATCCCGATTGTCGACGTGATGGGTCACGTCGTAGTGCAGTGGGCCGTCGGGCAGGTCGAAACCAGCCACCATGTCGCGCATGGCCTTCAGCGCGACCGGGCGCTGCTCGTCACCACGGAACTGCACTCCGAGATATCCCATCACCACCTGCTGCACGTGTTCGTCGGCACGTCCCACCCACATGGGGAAGGGTGGTTGGTAGTTGTCCGGGACGCGACGGGTCAACGTGCGGGGGCAGGTGAGGTGGTCGCTGATTGCAGATTCCATGAGCGCTCCTGATCGTGGTTCAACTCGTGCGGGCTGCCTTGCCGGCAGAGGGAAGACCCGGCAAGAACGAAAGTTACCTCCCCGATCCGGGGCGAATCTGACCGAGAACGACAGGAATGTGGATGAGAGTGACAACTCGAATGGCGTGTCTACCGGAGGGGACGGTCAGGTCAGTGGCTGTACCGCCGACGCCCGGTACTGGCGCGGACTCATGCCGTACTCGTTCTTGAACGTTCGGCTGAACAACGAGGGATCGGCGAAACCCCAACGGCGAGAAATCTGGCCCACCGAGCGATCCCGAGTCGTGCTCTGCGACATCTCGCGGCGGCACTGCTCCAGGCGCCGCACGCGGATGGCGCGCGACACCGTCGTGTCCTGCTCGGCGAATACCCGGTGCAGCTGACGGGTAGAAATTCCGAGGGCTGCAGCGATGACAGACGGTGACAGCGAGGGATCTTCGAGATTCTCGTCGATCATCGTGACCGCGGTCCGGTAGGTGCTCGAGCGTGGAGTGCCGACCGGCCGGACAACGCTTCGCACGACCGCACCGACCAGGTCACCGACCTCGTCCACGATCGCGTTGCCTGCTCCGGCATCGGATGCGATCCGGCTCGTCACGATGTCGTGAAGAAACCGGCCCAGGAGCCCGCTGGCTCCGGCACGCCCGTCGAACGCTATTGCGGTGAGATCGTGAATCTCCGCCTCGGTGAACGAAAGTGAGGCTCTCGGCCATGTGAAGACCTCGAGCGCCCAGGAACCGTCGTCCGGATGTCCGTCGATCTGCCAATCGAACGGCCTCGTGGTGTCGTACAGGACGAAGTCGCCGTGGGTGAGCACACACTCTCGGTCGTCCTGGGTGACCACGGCCCGCCCGCGACGGATCCGCCCGATCTGGAGGTAGTCGGCGCGGTCGGCTCGGGCCAGGCTGCCGCTCCGGACAATTCGTTGATCGGTCGATTGGACTGTGGCGACCTTGAGATGAGCGAGTTCGGACGAGCGCACCGCACCGGTGAACCGGCGGCGGTCTTCGATGTCCGTGACGTCGAGGGCGACGAAGTGCTCGCGCAGCATGTCTTCCCAATCGCAGGCCCGTGTCGTCCGTGCGGGTAGCGCAAAACCTGATCTGACAAGCACGGGTACCTCACTTCGATCCGATGGTTCAGCGTTTCCCCGGGAACTGGGCGGCTACCTGCGCAGGTCCCGGTACTTGCTCGGGCTGACGCCGTATCTGGTCGCGAACGCTCGGCTGAACACCGACAGATCGATGAATCCGAACTCCGCGGCGATATCGGTCAGGGAACGGGAGGCGTTGCGCGGCGACAGCATCGCCTCACGGCAGACCTCGAGCCGGTGCGCCCGGATCGTGGCGGCCACAGTGTTTCCGAATCGAGCGAACACTCGGTGAACGGTTCTCGTGGAGACGAAGAAGGCGTGGGCGATGCGCTGCGGGGAGAGGTCGGGGTCGTCGAGATTCCGCTCGATGTACCGCAGCATGTTCGTGTAGAGCTCGCGTGCGGTCGCGTCGGGATCGTCCGGCTCAGCTTCCTCCTGTGCGGCCGTGACCGCCAGGTCGGCGATTCCGTCCGCCAGCCGCATCGCACCGCCCGGCGACGGTTCCTTCTCGACGGCGAGAAGTCCGGCCAGCATCGGCGAGAGCAGCTGCCCTACTGCAGAATTCGACCGAACGGTACGTGCCGTCAGTTTCCGAGACTCACCCTCTGTCAGTGAGACAGCGCTGCGCGGCCACGTGAAAACGCGGAGATGCCATTCCGGTCGCAGATTCCAGGTGAACGGGCGGGCGGTTTCGTAGATGGCGAAGTCTCCCGGCCTCAGAGAGCAGGTTCGCCCGTCTTGGACGAGTTGTCCCTCGCCGGCGACGACCAAGCCGATCTGCATCAAATCGAGCGGGTACCGGTCGGTGAGCTGCGCGGTCCGGTGAAAGCTTTGAGGTGTGGCCAGGACGTCGGCGGCCAGGAGATGCGCGAAACGCCGGGTGTGGACCGTTCCCGCGAAGAGATCGGAGTCGGCGGGGCTGATTTTCAACGCCACGAACGTGTCGCTGATAGCCTCCACCCAGTCGCCGAGGGCGGCTGTCCGGATCACTTCCTTGCGGTGGTGCTCGCGCGTATCCGCAGCGTTACGCACGGCCGGAGACTCGCCGTCGCGCGGAGTCGATCGATCGTCACCCGGTGCGAGAAACAACGGCATGAACAGCACCTTTCCCTCGCGTGCACACCACGCTATGAGCAGTCCGACATGCCTGTCAACGACGGCAGGCGTCAGCGGTGAGATTGGCGCGGAGCGCAAAGCGGGCTGTCGCTCCGAGACAAACGCCACGCGCCGGCTGCTCCTACGGTTCGTAGAACACCGGGAAAATTCCGGCTGGTCCTGTGCCGTTTCCGGCCCCGACCGCCGACCCTCGACCAGGTGCCCACGGGCGCCACATCACAGCTGAGGAGCGCACCTTCATGACGTCGTTGCCTGCACCCGATTCCGCCCGATTGGCGGCGTTGAACGAGCACTTCCGCTTCGGGCTGTCCGCTGCGGACCTCGAGGAGTTCGCTCCCGCCGTCGAGGCCACCCTCACCGCGTCGATCGCGGTCGAGCAGCTCTATCAGCGTGCGGTCCCGCCCGTCCCCGAACGGTCCTGGGCACCGCCGGCACCGGAACACGATCGCCTGGGAGCGTGGTACGTCACCACCGACATCGCCGGATCCACGGAGGGACCGCTGGCCGGCCGCACGGTGGCGGTCAAGGACAACGTCGCGGTCGCGGGTGTTCCGATGATGAACGGCTCACGCACAGTGGAGGGGTTCGTCCCGCGTCACGATGCGACGGTGGTCAGCAGACTGCTCGATGCCGGCGCCACGATCGCCGGAAAATCCGTCTGTGAGGATCTGTGCTTCTCGGGCGGGAGCTTCACTTCGCAGCCGGGACCGGTACGCAATCCGTGGGACCTCGCCCGCAATTCGGGTGGGTCGTCCAGTGGTTCCGGCGCCCTGGTCGCCGGCGGCGAGGTCGATCTGGCCGTCGGCGGAGATCAGGGTGGTTCCATCCGCATTCCCGCCGCGTTCTGCGGCATCGTCGGGCACAAACCGACACATGGCCTGGTCCCGTACACCGGGGCTTTTCCGATCGAGAGGACCATCGACCATCTCGGCCCGATGACCCGCACCGTCGCCGACGCGGCCACCATGCTGTCGGTGCTCGCGGGCACCGACGGGGCCGATCCGCGGCAATCGCACCCGGTCGAGCCGGTGGACTATGCGGCGGCGCTCGCCGAACCGGCGTCGGGGCTCCGGGTCGGTGTCGTCTCCGAAGGCTTCGGCACTGCAGTGTCCGATCCGGAGGTCGATGCAGCCGTCCGCGCCTCGGTCGAGGTTCTTCGGGGTGCCGGGCTCGCGGCCGAGCCGGTGTCGATTCCATGGCATCGCGACGCGATGCACGTGTGGAACGTGATCGCGACCGAGGGTGCCGCGTACCAGATGCTCGACGGCAACGCCTACGGCATGAACACCGACGGCTTCTACGACCCGGAACTGATCGCCCACTTCGCGCGCCGGCGTCTCGAGCGGGGTCACGAGTTGTCGAAGACGGTCAAGCTGGTGGGGCTGTCGGGCCGGTACACGTTCGAGGTCGGCGGCGGGAAGTACTACGCCATGGCGCGCCAACTCGTCCCCGAACTCCGCGCGGCCTACGACGCCGCGCTCGCCGACTTCGACGTGCTGGTCATGCCTACGGTCCCCTACACCGCGCGGCAGATCCCCCCGGCCGATGTGGCATTGGGCGACTACCTCGACGTCGCACTGTCGATGGTCGGCAACACCGCCCCGTTCGATGTCACCGGTCACCCCGCCTGCTCGGTTCCCGCCGGGCTGGTCGACGGCCTGCCGACCGGAATGATGATCATCGGCAAGCGTTTCGACGACGCGACGGTCCTGCGCGTGGCACACACCTATGAACTGGCCGTCGGCGGCTTCCCCACCCCACCGGTCACCGCGGCCGCCGGGAGTACCGCATGATCGGGGCGTTCGACTCGACGGTGCGCTCGATGCCACCGGCACGCATGTCCCTGAACGACGAGATCCTCGATCTCGCCGTCAGGTGGCTTCCCATCGGAGACCCACCCGCCCATAAGATCAAGCGAGACTTTGGAATCGAACCGCCCGAATACCGCATGCGCCTGGCCCATGCCATCGACCGCTACCTGAAATCATCCCCCGGAACAACCGCGCAGCCCGACCGATTCTTCGAGACGTCGCTACTGACCACTCTGCGAACGAAGAGGCGGTGACAACGGTGGCGCGTCAGCCATTCCGCTCGCGGCTCGACGCTCGTAGCGTCAGAGGTGATCGACGCCGGATTTCGATGAGGAGGAGACATCATGACGATCGACCGAGGGATTCTGGCACTGCTCGAGGCGAAGCCGGGCAAGGGCGAAGAACTGGCCGCGTTCCTGGAGCAGGGTCGCGCCCTGGCGGCGGCGGAGGGAGGCACCGTCACCTGGTATGCGTTCAAGGTCAGCGACACCACCTACGGCATCTTCGACACGTTTGCGAACGAGGACGGCCGGCAGGCGCACCTGAACGGAGCCATCCCGGCCGCCCTGGGCGAGGTCGCCCCCGACCTCCTCGCCGCGGACCCCGACATTCGGCCGGTGGACGTCATCGCGGTCAAGTAGGACGTCCGCGGATTTTCTACCGTACGGTCAGTCGAATACTGCCCGTAAACCTACCCGAACGGGTAGGTCCCCCGACGCTCGCGCCGCGGCATACTTGCCCGGCTCGGGGGTTTCCGCGAAACGATACGGAGAAACTGATGCTCGACCGGCTGTACGCCGCTGTTCTCGCCGTCGCCGGCCTCGGCTACGGGGGATACATCCTCCTCGACGAGCTGACCGGGCACTCCGACACCCCCGGCGAGGACGAACATCTCCGCGGAGACACCTTGGATCGGGTGTCGGCGCTGTAGCCCGACGGAGGTCAGGGAACAGTCCCCACGCCTCGTGCGCCTCCGCCTCCTGCCCGAGACCGATGACGTGGGCGGCGCGAGGATGTGGCCCTACCGGCCCGCGAGTGCGGTCGCCGCCGCCTCGATGGTCTCCTCGGACAGCAGGACCTCGAGTGCCGCGTCGCCGAGCGGGATGAAGCTGTCGTCGCTGGTCACCCGCGCGAGTCGTCCGGAAAACCCGTTGTCGACCAGTGCGGCGACGACACCCTCGGAGACACCGCCGGACTTCCGGGTCTCGTCGACGACGAGAACCCGGCCGGTGGCGTTCGCTTCACGCAGGATGTCGGGCACGGGTAGCGGTGCGAGCCACCGCATGTCCACCACCCGCACCGTGATGCGCGCCTGTTCCAGTCTGCGCGCCACGCGCAGGCTCATCCGCACGCCGTTGCCGAACGTGACGATGGTCAGGTCGGTGCCGTCGCCGTACGTGCGGGCCGAGCCGATCGGCACGTGGTGGTCGGGATCCGGGTAGGCGGTCAACCACTGCTCATCGCCGTCGTCGTACAGATCTCTGGTGTGGTACAACGCAATCGGCTCGAGATACACACACAGCGCACCCGCGGTGCGGGCGGCCGCGGCGCACGTCTGCATCATCGCCGCGGCGTCGTCGGGGCGCGCGGGCGACGCCACGACGATGCCGGGGATGTCGCGCAGTGCGGCGACGGCGTTGTCGTTGTGGAAGTGCCCGCCGAAGCCCTTCTGGTACCCGTAACCCGCGACCCGCACCACCATGGGGTTGCGGTACTGCCGGTCGGAGAAGAACTGCAGGGTCGCGCCCTCCCCGCGGATCTGGTCGGCGGCATTGTGCAGATAGGCCAGGTACTGGATCTCCGGGATCGGCAGCAGGCCGGACACCCCGGCGCCCAGCGCGAGGCCGAGGATCGCCTGCTCGTCGAGGAGTGTGTCGAAGACGCGCGCCGACCCGGCCTTCTTCATCAGACCCCGGGTCACCCCGTACACCCCGCCCTTGCGGGCGACGTCCTCACCGAACACCAGCGCCGCGGGGTATCGGGCGAGCACGTCGAGCAGGGCCCGGTTGATCGCGAGGCCGAGGGTCAGCCGGCCCTCCTGCTCGGGGAGCGGGGATCCGACCACCTGCGCGCGACGGTCCGGGTCGACGCGCTCGGGGACGAGGGCGGCGGCCTGCTCGGCGGTGTCGGTGAGCGGCCGCATCACCGCTGCGGAACTGTCCAGTTGGGGCAGCGCGCTGACCTGCTCGGCCAGCGCGAGGACCTCGGCGCGCGTCGTTTCGTACCGGTCGAGTGCCTCGCCCGGGCTGAGGTGACCACCGGCGACCAGCAGTTTTGCGGTACACAGCACGGGGTCGCGGTCGAAGTCGGCGACGATCTCGGCAGACGTCCGGTACGCGGACTCGACGTCGGACCCGGCGTGACCCATCAACCGGACCGTACGCAGATGCAGGAACGCGGGCTTACGGTTCCTGCGGACCCAGTCGGCGGCGCGTGTCGCGGTGGCGTATGTCGCAGGAAGGTCGGAGCCGTCCGCCTCGAAGTACTCGAGCCCCGCCCGGTTCCCGAAATTCGCGGCGATCCATCCCGCCGGCGTTTTCGTGCTGATGCCGATCCCGTTGTCCTCGCACACCAGCAGCAGCGGCAGCGGCAAACCCTGGAAGGCCGAGTGGATGGCCGTGTTGATCGCACCGACGGCCGTCGAATGGTTCGCGGACGCGTCCCCGAAACTGCACACCGCGACGGCGTCGGCCGGCCACGGCGAGTCGACGTGCACCTTCGCCGCCCTGGCGATCGAGAACGCGACACCGACCGCGCGCGGGAGATGTGAGGCGACGGTGGAGGTTTGGGGAATGATGTCGAGGTCGTGGCGACCGAACACCTTGTGACGGCCGCCCGCGATCGGTTCCTCCGTTGCCGCCACGAGTCCGAGCAGGACGTCGCGCAACGGATCACTGCCGTCGACCTGCCGTGCCCGCGCCAGAAAGAATCCGCCGGAACGGTAATGCAGCAGAGCGGGATCGGTGGGTCGCAGCGCCGCCGCGACCGCCGCGTTGCCCTCGTGCCCGGAGGAGCCGATCGTGTAGAACCCCTTGCCCCGCGACCGCAACCAGCGGGCCGCCAGATCGAGATGACGGCTGCCGAGCTGGGCGTCGAACAGGTCCAGCGCGCGCTGCACCGACAACGGCGACGGTGGCCGGATCGGATCCGCCGGCAGCCCTCCGGGGCGGCGCTCACCGGGCACCAGCGACGACACCACCGAGGTGAAGTAGTCGTCGATCTGCTCGGCCATCGGCCCCACCTCCTGACGTGCTGGCGATGTTAGTCGCCGGTCACGCCCCCCACTGGACGAACGGGACGCCCGTTCGATCTGACGCAACGAGCGTCCCGTTCGTCCGGGGGCCGCCCGCTGCCACTTCGCAGGAAACTCACAGCCGTCTCGATCCAGGCATTCAGGTCGGCCGCTGATCCTGGGTATTCGGGCGTGCAGGCCGCCGCGCTCTTGCTCACCCCACACCTCCGAGGACGCCCATGCGAACCGAACCGATTCCCCTCCACTCGCCCGCGGGGGCGGACACGAGGTACGCCTATCGGGAGGCCCCGAACAGTCGTCCCGCTGACCTCTTCACCGCGTCACGGTTCGACGCCGGCGTCCGATACGGCGCCGGCGTCGCGCTCTGGCTCAGCCTCCTGGTGGTCGGCTACTGGTGGGTCGCCGGCGGGGGCATCCAGGACCTCGTGGTACCCGAGACCGCGCTGATGTCCGCCGGTCGCCTCGCCGGGCTCGTGGCCGCCGACCTTCTACTCGTGCAGATCGTCCTCGTCGCGCGTGTCCCGGCGCTCGAGCGCGCCTTCGGCCAGGACCGGCTGATCGGGATACATCGCATCGTCGGATCGACGTCGTTCGGACTCATGGTCGGGCATATCGGCATCATCACCTGGGGATACGCCGACGGTTCCCTCGCCCGGACCCCGGCGATGCTGTGGGAACTGACCGTCGACTACCCCGGCATACTGCTGGCCGTCGCCGGCACCGCTGTCCTGCTGATGGTCGTGGTCACCAGCATCCGGCCGGTACGCGACCGGTTGCGTTACGAAAGTTGGCACCTGCTGCACCTCTACGCCTACCTCGGTGCGGGTCTGGCGTTGCCGCACCAACTCTGGACCGGTCAGGAGTTCCTGACGTCGCCGGCGGCGACGGTCTACTGGTGGACCCTGTGGGCACTGGCCGCTGCAGCCGTGCTCGTCTGGCGGATCGGTCTGCCCCTGTGGCGTACTGCCCGGCACCGACTCCGGGTCGCGGCGGTCGTTCCCGAAGGCGACGGAGTCGTCTCGATCCACCTGTCCGGGCGCAGACTCGACCGTTTGCCCGCAGCCGCGGGCCAGTTCTTTCACTGGCGTTTCCTGGACGGTCCCGGTTGGACCCGGGCCAATCCCTACTCGCTCTCCGCCGCCCCCGACGGACGCACTCTCCGGATTTCCGTGAAGGCGCTCGGCGACGGCAGCACCCGCACCCACGCGCTGGCACCGGGCACTCCCGTGCTGTTCGAAGGACCGTACGGCCGGTTGACGCACCGCGCACGCAGCACACGGCGGGTGGTCCTGATCGGGGCCGGGGTCGGCGCGACCCCGCTGCGGGCCTTGGCCGAAGGACTCGACTACGACCCCGGGGAGGCGATCATGCTGATGCGCTACACCTCCGAGCCACTGTTCGTCCGGGAACTCCAGAGCCTGGCCGACCGGCGGGGCCTGCAGATCCTGTGGCTTCCCGGACCGCGTCGGTCGCCCGGGTCGTGGCTCGGCAGCGGGATGGGCGAGGTGGACGACCTCACCGCACTGACTCACTGGATTCCGGACATCGCTCACCGCGACGTCTACATCTGCGGACCGCAGCCGTGGACCGACGCAGTACACCGCACAGCCCGCGCGGCCGGGGTCCCCGACGGCCGCGTCCACACCGAAAACTTCAGGTGGTGACCTCCTCGATGAAACGCATCGTCACATGGCTCCTCGGCACCATCTCGGCCGGTGTGCTGCTGTTCGGCTATCACACCTCCACCGAGGGACCGATGGATGCCATCCCGGACACCGTCGTCGCGTCCACCTCGCTGTCCGGCGACCCCCAATCGGCGGGGTCGTCCGAGCCGCCGCAACCGACCGAACCGGCTGCCGCGGACGGCGGCATCGCGGCACAGGCTTCGTCCACTTTCACCGGCTCCACATCCCAAACCCGTTGGGGACCGGTGCAAGTGCAGATCGTGGTGTCGGGCGGCACGATCACCGACGTGACCGTTCCCCAATATCCGAACGGCAACGGCAAGGATCAGCAGATCAACGCCCGCGCCCTGCCGGTCCTGATCGATCGGACCCTTGCCGCACAGAGCGCGGACATCGACATGGTCAGCGGCGCCACCGTCACGAGCGACGGCTACGTGCAATCGCTGCAATCCGCTCTCGACGAGGCGGGACTGTGAGCGTCGATGCCCCGGCCGGGGCCACACCCGATCCGCGGTTCCGTGACAGCACGCAGCGCTACGTCGAACACGTGATGGGCATGCCCATCAGCCTGGCCATGCGCGGGCGGCACGCCGCCGACCGCCGCGGCCGCCAGGCCTGGGCCGATGCACTCACTTCACTGCGTGCGGCGGATCAGCTCTTCAGCACGTATCGACCGGACTCCTTCCTGTCCAGGATGATTCGCCAGGAGAAGGGGACCGAGCAACTGCCGCCCGACGTGGCCGAGGTCTTCGCGCTCGGCCACCGCGCCGAACGGGAATCCGGTGGCGCCTTCTCCATCCGTCGTCCCGGGCCCGGCGGCGACGTCGTGCTCGATCCGAACGGAGTCGTGAAAGGGTGGGCGGTCGAGCGGGCCGCCGAGCACCTCCGGGCACTGGACGCCACCGACTTCTGTCTCTCCGCGGGCGGCGACATGACCTGCCGCACCCTCGACCCCACCACCGCGCCGTGGCGCATCGGGATCGAAAATCCCTTCGACACCCGGACTCTCATTGCAGTCGTACCCGTACACACGGGCGCCGTCGCCACGTCCGGCACCGCGCACCGCGGCAGCCACCTCGTCGACGGCCGCACCGGACAACCGCCCACCGGCGTCGCCTCGGTCACCGTCATCGCCGACACATTGACGTGGGCAGACATCGACGCCACCGCCGCCTACGCGATGGGCGAACGTGCCGCCGAGTGGCTGGCGGCACGGCCCGTCCGCTCCAGCCTGGTGGTATGGGCCGACGGAACCACGAGCCTCGACGAGCCGGAGAAGCCCGAGCGCGCTGCCGCGCGATGTTAGAATCGCTTCGACGACTGCGACGTCGACCACCGGTACCGCTCATCGGCGCGGCGCCGGATGCTCGGGGCGAAGGCGGTGATCCCGACGATGAGAATTGTCCGGGCGGAGAAGAGATTTGGCGCGCGCTGCGCCGCACTCGTGGCGTGCCTTGCCCTCGTGATCGTGAGCTGCTCCACCACCTCCGAACCGACCACCGAAATCAGTACCACACCAACGCAGTCCGCGTTGAACTCCATCGATCCGGCCGCATTCCAGGACGCCGTGGAGGGTGCCGCCGAGGAGCTACTCGTCCCCGGCGCGGTGGTCCTGGTGCATACCCCCCAAGGGAGCTTCACGGCATCGGTCGGCACCACCCAGCTGGGCACGCAATCGCCGCCGGCCGCCGATACCCATTACCGGATCGCCTCGAACACCAAGACCTTGACGGCGGCCCTGACCGTACTGCTCGCCCAGGACGGCAAGCTCCGGTTCGACGACCCGGTGTCCGATTACGTCCCAGATGTGCCGAACGGCAACAACATCACCATCGACCAGCTGTTGAAGATGCGCAGCGGACTCTACAACTACACGAGCGCTCCCGAACTCGCGGCAACCATGGATGCCGACCCTGCGAAGGCCTGGACACCGCAGGAAGCACTGGCGATCGCGTTCAGTCATCCTCCGGACTTCCCACCCGGCACGTCCTACGAGTACAACAACACCAACTACGTGCTGCTGGGCCTGGTGGCCGAGAAGGTCGGCGGCCGCCCGCTGGCCGAACAGTTCCAGGATCGGCTGCTCGGCCCGCTCGGTCTGCAGCAGACCAGCCTTCCCGCCGCCGACGACACCGCCATCCCGGACCCGTACTCGCACGGCTACATGTATGGGGGGTCGGCCTACGCACTCGTCGACGAACCGTATCCTCCCGACATCCAGGCGGCAGCGCGTGCGGGAACGCTGCAACCCATCGACTACACCAACCAGAACCCCTCCTACGCCACCGCCGCCGGCGGGGCCATCTCGACTGCCGACGACATGGCCACCTGGATGCAGGCCCTGGTGTCGGGCAAGGTGTTGAACTCCGACTATCAGCAGCAGTGGCTCCAGAGCCTGCAAGCCGAGGACCCAAGTGCGCCGGACGGCCAGCAGTACGGTTACGGCATCAGCTATCAGCGTTTCGGCCCGAACGCGTCGATGTACTACCACGGCGGTGAACTGCCGGGTTTCAACTCGTTCATGGGCCATGACAGCGACAACGACGTGACACTCGTGATCTGGACGAACCTGACCCTGTCGCCCGAGGGCAAGACGACGGCGAATGCCTTGCTGCCCACAGTTCTCGACCAGATCTACGCCGGGCTGTCGCTCCAGCCTGCGGCGCCGACCACCACGCGGTAGCCGCCCCTCGCGGTCAGTCGGCGAGGTCGAGGGCGGCGCGGACGATGCTGTCGGTGTCGATGCCGTGGTACCGGTACACGTCGTCGAGGGACCCGACCTGCCCGAACCTACTGACCCCGAGCGCCGCACCGCGGACGTGGTTGATGCCGGTCAGGAACGCCAGGGTGTGCGGGTGCCCGTCCAGAACCGTCACCATCGGCGCCGCCCGCTCCGCCGGAAACACCTGATCCAGGATCCAGGACGGACCGTCCGCCAGCCCGCGGCGGGCCTGCACCGCCTCGAACAACAGTCCGGGGCTGGTGACGCACACGACGTCCGCGGCGATACCCTGCTCGGCCAACCGGTCCGCGGCCGCCAGGGTCTCGGGCATCATCGCCCCCATCCCCACCACCGTCACCGCCGGGCTGTCCGCGTGCCGCAACGTGTACGCCCCGGCGACCACCTGACGGCGCCGACGCTCCCGCGCCGCCGGATCCGACGGCACATTCGCGAGGGTTTGATCGACCGGGCGGGTCGAGAGCCGCAGATACGACGACGACCCGTCCGGGCGACCCAACCGGGAAATGCTGTCCAGCAGGGCCCACTCCACGTCGATCGCGAACGCGGGTTCGAAACTCACACACCCGGGCTGCTCCAGCCCGATCGACGGCGTCTTGATCGACTGATGCGCCCCACCCTCCGCGGCCAGCGTCACCCCGGACGGGGTGCCGACCAGAATGGACTGCCCGCCCGCATAGATCCCGTACGACCACGGTTCCAGCGCCCGCTCGACGAACGGGTCGTACATCACCCCGATCGGGAACAGCGGCTGACCCCACCGACTCCACGTGGCCCCCAGCTCCCCCATCAACCCGACCAGGTTCGTCTCCGCGATCCCCAGTTCCATGTGCTGCCCGGTGGGCTTCTCCCGCCAGTGCATGATCGTCTCGGCGTCGTCGTCGAACCAGTTGCGGCGCTCGTGCGGCGACCACACCCCCACCTTGTTCAACCACCCCGCCAGGTTCGTCGTCGAGGACACGTCCGGCGACACGGTGACGACGCGTTTGGCGGCGTCCGGGGCCTGCCGGGACAGGTCCAGCAGCGCCCGGCCCAACGCGGCCTGCGTGGTCGACGTCCCCGACGGGGTGCGCCCGATGTCCGCGGGCACGGCGGGTGGGGTGGCCGGTTCGACCGGGTCACGCCGCAGCCACTCGGCGGAGGCGGCACAGACACGACCGGCGGTGCTATCGGCATCGAACCGCGCCCACGGATGATTCGGGTCCATCCCCAACTCCGCCGCCAACTGCTGATACTGCTCCACCGTGAGCAGCGAGGAGTGGTTCTGCGGATGCCCCTGCGTCGGCAGGCCGCGGCCCTTGATGGTGTAGGCGATGATCACCGTCGGCCGGGTGTCGTCGATCTGCGCATACGCCGCCCGCAGCGCGTCCAGGTCGTGACCGCCGAGGTTACGGATCGCCGCCAGCAACGTCTCGTCGTCCAACCCGGCGATCAGGGCCGCGATCGCCGCCGCATCGGGCCCGTCGCCGGGCAACCGGTCCCGGACCTGGGCGGCGGTACAGCGCAGCAGCCGCTGGTATTCGGGGTTGGGCATGTCCAGAATCCGCGACCGCAGCGCCGGTCCGCCCGCGCGGGTGAACAGCGACTCGAGCAAGGTCCCGAACTTCACCGTCAGCACCTGCCACCCGGCCGCGGAGAACATCGACTCGAGGCGGCCGGCGGCGATGTTCGGCACCACCCGGTCCAGGGACTGCCGGTTCAGGTCGACGATCCACACGATCTCCCCGAGTTCGGCGACGGAGTGATCGAGGATCGCCTCCCACACCGCGCCCTCGTCCAACTCCGCGTCCCCCACCAGGGAGTACTGCCGGCCCGTCCCCGCCGAACCGATCTGGGTGTTCACGTACCGGCGGGCGATCGCACCCCAGATCGGGGCCGTCGCCCCGATGCCGACCGACCCGGTCGAATAGTCCACCGGATCCGGGTCCTTGATCCGGGACGGGTACGACTGCAACCCACCGAACTCGCGCAGCGTCGTCAGGTACTTCTCGTCCAGTTCACCGAGCAGGTAGTTGATGCCGTGCAGCACCGGGGACGCGTGCGGTTTCACCGACACCCGATCCCCCGGGCGCAGCTGCTCGAACCACAGCGACGTCATGATCGACACCATCGACGCACACGACGCCTGATGCCCACCCACCTTCAGGCCCGACGGGTTCGGGCGAACCCGGTTGGCGTGGTGGATCATCGCGGTCGAGAGCCAGAGCACGCGCTGCTCGATCTCCACGAGCGTTTCCGGGGTGGTCGAACGCGGGGAGAGCTGTGTCGTGCGGGAGTCCGTCATCGTTCCGTCCTTGCCTGTGAATTCCTGGCACCGACTCGATCCTCCCCGGCCCAGGTCGTGGGCGGGGTGGATCGGCGGCGACGGGCAGGCGGACCTTCTGGAACCAGACCTACCGCGGGGTGGCGTCACTCCACCCTTCTATTGCGAGTTCTTGTGCAGATCTCTCGCACAGTCGACCACCGGCATACACTTCGAGCAATACCGGCCGCAGAATTTCAGCATTCTGCGAACCACCACGCCGTCGCCCCCGTTGGAGGTTGGCACAATGCCCAGCAGCAGCACCGTCGACTCGCTCGATGCCAAGATCCTCGGCGCGCTCACCGACGATCCACGCGCGACCGTGATCGCGCTCGCCGACAAGACCGGACTGTCCCGCAACACCGTGCAGGCCCGCCTCGGCAAGCTCGAGCGTCAGGGAGTGCTGCAGTCCTTCGAACGCCGCATCGACCCCGGTGCGCTGGGATATCCGCTGACCGCGTTCATCCTGACCAGCGTCACCCAGCGCAAACTGACCCCCGTCGCCGCCGCGCTCGACGGCATCCCCGAAGTGGTCGAGGTGCACGGACTCAGCGGCGCCACAGACCTTCTCATCCACGTCATCGCCCGCGATGCCGACGACCTCTATCGGATCGCCGGCCGCATCCTCGACATCGACGGCGTCGAGCAGACCACCACCTCACTGGTCATGCGCAAGCTGGTCGACTACCGCCTCACCCCGCTCCTGGATCGACTCGCCGACGGTGCCTGAACGTCGAGGTCAGGCACCGACATAGGTCGCGAGGTGCTCGGCAGTGAGGGTGGAGCGGGCGTCGACCAGATCTTCCGGTGTGCCCTCGAAGACGATCCGGCCACCGTCGTGACCGGCGCCGGGTCCGAGATCGATGATCCAGTCGGCGTGCGCCATGACGGCCTGGTGATGCTCGATGACGATGACCGACTTGCCGGAGTCGACGAGCCTGTCGAGCAGGCCGAGCAGCTGCTCGACGTCGGCGAGGTGCAGGCCGGTGGTCGGCTCGTCGAGGACGTAGACCTCACCCTTGTCGGCCATGGCCGTGGCCAGCTTGAGCCGCTGCCGCTCGCCGCCGGAGAGGGTGGTGAGCGGCTGACCGAGGCTGAGATACCCGATCCCGACGTCGGCGAGCCGCTGCAGAATCTTGTGCGCCGCCGGGATCCGCGCGTCGCCGTCGCCGAAGAACTCCTCCGCCTCCGTCACCGACATGGCGAGCACCTCGGCGATGTTCCGGCCACCGAGCGTGTACTCGAGCACAGACGCCTGGAACCGCTTGCCCTCGCACTCCTCGCACGGGGTTTCGACGGTGGCCATGACACCGAGGTCGGTGTAGATCACGCCGGCGCCGTTGCACGTGGGGCAGGCACCCTCGGAGTTGGAGCTGAAGAGTGCCGGCTTCACACCGTTGGCCTTCGCGAACGCCTTCCGGATCGGGTCGAGCAGTCCGGTGTACGTGGCCGGGTTGCTCCGCCGCGAGCCACGAATCGCGGTCTGATCGATCGACACCACTCCGTCGGTCCCGGAGATCGAGCCGTGAATCAGTGAGCTCTTGCCGGACCCGGCGACGCCGGTGACCACGCAGAGCACCCCGAGCGGGACATCGACGTCCACACCTTGGAGGTTGTGCGACGTCGCGCCCCGGATCTCCAGCGCCCCGGACGACGAACGCACCGACTCCTTCAGCGTGGCCCGGTCGTCGAAGTGGCGGCCGGTGATGGTGTCGCTGGCACGCAGTCCGTCGACGGTGCCCTCGAAGCAGACGGTGCCGCCCGCGGTGCCGGCACCGGGGCCGAGGTCGACGATGTGATCGGCGATCGCGATCGTCTCCGGCTTGTGCTCCACGACGAGCACCGTGTTGCCCTTGTCCCGCAGCCGCAGCAGCAGGTTGTTCATGCGCTGGATGTCATGGGGGTGGAGACCGATGGTGGGCTCGTCGAACACGTAGGTGACATCGGTGAGCGAGGAGCCGAGGTGTCGAATCATCTTGGTGCGCTGAGATTCACCGCCCGACAGTGTCCCGGACGGCCGGTCCAGGCTGAGGTAGCCGAGCCCGATCTCCACGAACGAGTCCAGGGTGTCGCCCAGCGACTCCAGCAGCGGCGCCGCCGACGGTTCCTTCAGGCCACGGACCCACACGGCGAGGTCGCTGATCTGCATCGCGCAGGCGTCGGCGATGTTGATGCCCTTGATCTTCGAGGACCGAGCGCCCTCGTTGAGCCGGGTGCCGTCGCAGTCGGGGCAGGTGGTGAACGTGATGGCCCGCTCCACGAACGCGCGGATGTGCGGCTGCATCGCGTCGACGTCCTTGGACAGGAACGACTTCTGGATCTGGGGGATCAGCCCGGTGTACGTCAGGTTGATGCCCTCGACCTTGATCTTGGTCGGCTCCCGGTAGAGGAGGTCGTCGAGTTCCTTCTTGGTGTACTTGCGGATCGGCTTGTCGGGGTCGAAGTAGCCGCAGCCGCGGTAGATGCGCCCGTACCAGCCGTCCATGCTGTAACCGGGGATCGTGAGCGCGCCCTCGTTGAGCGACTTGCTGTCGTCGTACAGCGCGGTGAGGTCGAAATCGGTGACCGAGCCCCGGCCCTCACAGCGCGGACACATGCCGCCGGTGATGCTGAAACTCCGCCGCTCCTTCGTCTGACGGCCACCCTTCTCGACGGTGACCGCGCCCGCGCCGGAAATCGACGCGACGTTGAAGGAGAACGCCTGGGGCGATCCGATGTGCGGCTTGCCGAGCCGGCTGAACAGGATGCGCAGCATCGCGTTGGCGTCGGTGGCGGTGCCGACGGTCGAACGCGGATCGGCGCCCATCCGCTGCTGGTCGACGATGATCGCGGTGGTCAGCCCGTCGAGCACGTCCACGTCGGGGCGGGCCAGCGTCGGCATGAAACCCTGCACGAAGGCGCTGTACGTCTCGTTGATCATCCGCTGCGATTCCGCGGCGATCGTGCTGAACACCAGAGAGCTCTTGCCCGAGCCGGAGACTCCGGTGAACACGGTCAGCCTGCGCTTCGGGAGCTCGACGCTGATGTTCTCGAGGTTGTTCACCCGCGCACCCCGCACGCGGATCAGATCGTGGCTGTCGGCGGCATGCAGTTCGGGCGACTGTATGTCCGTCCTCGTGGCCGTGCTCATCCTGTCTCCCTCTGTGTGCGGACCGCGATCGCGGTCTCCGTGGGTCGGTTGTCTACCGGCTGGGCGGAAGCTCAGCGCAGTTCTTGGATGCGGATCAGGTTGCCGGCGTGATCGCGGACGGCGCAGTCGCGGACCCCGTACGGCTGCTCGGTCGGCTCCTGGACGACGTCGGCGTCGCCGGCCTGCAGCCGCTCGAAGGTGCTGTCGAGATCCTTGGTGGCCAGGAGGATGCCGCCGTAGGTGCCCTTGGCCATCATCTCGACGATGGTGCGGCGCTCCTCCTCGGTGACGCCGGGGTCGACGGCCGGGGGGTGCAGAACGATGGAGACGTCGGGCTGGCCCACGGGGCCGACGGTGATCCAGTGCATCCCGTTGTAGCCGACGTCGTTGCGAACCTCGAAACCGAGGGTGTCGCGGTAGAAGGCCAGGGATTCGGCCGGGTCGTTGTGCGGGAGGAAGCTCGAATGAATGCTGATGTCCATGGTGGCCACGTTAGTTGCGGCCCGCGACCTGTGCTTCTCGATTCCTGATCGGTCTCGTCACCTGTTTCGCGAGGCACGACGGCATCCCCGCGGTGGCCCGCGCCGCCTCGCGCCGGTAGGTGCTGGGCGGCACACCGACCAGCTCGGTGAAGCGGGTACTGAACGTGCCCAGCGATGCGCAGCCGACCTCGAAACAGACCTCGGTGACCGTGCGGTCGCCCCGGCGCAGGAGGGCCATCGCCCGTTCGATGCGCCGCGTCATCAGATACGCGTACGGAGACTCGCCGTACGCGGCCCGGAACTGGCGGCTGAGGTGCCCGGCCGACATGTGCGCGTCGCGGGCCAGCGCCTCGACGTCCAGCGGTTGCGCGTACTCGCGGTCGATCCGGTCGCGGACGCGGCGCAGCCGCGCGAGGTCGCGCAGGTACTGCGGCTCGGCAGGTCTGCTGGTCACACACGCGATGGTGCCACGTCGCGCCGGAGTTGCCTAGCGTCGTCGGCGCCCTGCCGCCACTACCCTGACGAGGACGGCTCGACGCACACCGAACCAGGGGGACGACTTGACCAGCACACCCGATCGCGTCCGCACGGCATTCCCGGACATCAGCTCGCGCGCGTGGGAGCACCCCGCGGACCGCGCCGCACTCGTCACCCTGCGCACGCTGAAGGGTTTCGACACCGTTTTCCGCACCATCTCGGGTCTGCTCCAGGAGCGCCAGCACCGGCTGATGTACCTCGCCACGATCGGTGCGCGTCGACGAGAGGCAGTTCACCGACCTCCACGACCTCCGCAGCGACTGCGTGCGCATTCTGGGCGCCGACGAGACACCCGAACTGTTCGTGCTGCAGACCCCCGTCGTGAACGCCTTCACCATCGGCATGGACCGGCCGTTCATCGTCGTCACGACCGGGCTGCTCGACGTGATGAACTACGAGGAGCAGCGGTTCATCATCGGCCACGAACTCGGCCACGCGCTGTCCGGGCACGCGGTGTATCGCACGATCCTCATGCACCTGATGCGTCTGGCCGGGACCGTCGGCTGGATACCCGTAGGCGGGTGGGCGCTCCGGGCAATCATTGCCGCCCTCCTGGAATGGCAGCGTAAGTCGGAACTGTCCGGCGACCGTGCCGGATTGCTGTGCGGGCAGGACGTCCACACGGCGCTGCGTGTGCAGTTGAAGCTGGCGGGCGGCTCCCGGGTCAGCGAGATCGACACCGAAGCGTTCCTCGCCCAGGCCGCCGAGTACGACGCGAGCGGCGATCTGCGCGACGGCGTGCTCAAGCTCCTCAACATCGAACTGCTCACCCACCCCTTCTCGGTGCTGCGCGCCGCCGAGCTGAAGAAGTGGGTGGACAGCGGCGCCTACGCCGCGATCCTGCGCGGCGACTACCCACACCGCAGCGAGGACGACGCCGCCAAGATCGGCGACGAGTTCCGCAACGCCGCGAAGACGTACAAGCAGAACTTCGACGCGTCGAACGACCCGCTGATCCGCATGCTCCGTGAGATCGGCAGCGGGCTGGGCACGACCGTCGAGGCCGTCGGCAACGGCGTCGGCGACGTCGCAGCCGACATCAAGGAGCGCTTCACCCACTGGCGCCGGAACTCCGACGGGACGAAGGGTTCCGACGGGACGAAGGATTCCGACGGCTAGTCGGCCATCGCTTCGGCCAGCTCCTCGACCTCCCGGATCACCGGTTCGGGCACCCGCACGGGACCGGGGGTGTAGGTCACCGACCGCAGGAGGCCGGTGAATCGGAAGGTCCCGCGTCGTTCCCGCAGATCCCACACCACGGGACCGCGGGCGTCGACGCCCACCGAGATGCCGGTCCACGGCGCCATGCCGACCAGCTGGAACTGGTCGTCGAGGGTGGCCACGTCGGTGCTCACACCGGCCGAATCGGTGAGCGCGACGGTGAAGTTCCACCGAACCGATTCGGTGGCCGACGCCCGCACCTGCACACCCACCACATCCGCGCCGAGGGGCGCGGACGTCTGCGCCACCCGGCCGTAGCTGTTGACGGCGAAAACGATCCGGCCGTCCTCCACGTAGAGCACGTATCCGCCGTGCGGGTCGCCGTGCGCGACGAGCACCCCCTCGTCGCCGGCGGCGATCGCGTGGGTGGCGACGTCGACGGTGAAGTCGCGGTACTGGATCAGCACACCGGACCGATAGCGTTCCAGCGTCGGGGTGCCCGCGAGGATAGTCACCGGCTCGGCGAGCCGGCGCTCGTCGGGACGGCGCTGCACGGCCTTGCGATCGTCGAGCAGAGGGAACACCGTGTTGTGCCACGCCGCGCGGTCCCACGCCTCGGCGAGTTCCCGCACCTTCTCCGGGTGGCGGTCGGCCACGTCCGTCGTCTCGGCGGGGTCGGATTCGACGTCGAACAGCTGCCACCGCGGATCGTCGACCCGGGTCGGATCCGTGTGCAGCGACAGCAGTTTCCATCCGTCCCGGTAGAACCCGCGGTGACCGCCGAATTCGGCGTACTGCTCGGTGTGCGGCGTCGGCTCCGCGTCGTCGCGCAGGACCCGCGCGATGCTGACGCCGTCCCGCTCCTGGGCGGGAAGCCCGTTCCGGTGGCTCGGCGTGTGCAGTCCGGCGAGATCGAGCAGGGTCGGGGTGATGTCGGTGACGTACGAGTAGTGCTTGCGCAGCCCGGTGTCACCGTTCGCGCGCCGCAGTCCGGCCGGCCACGACAGCAGGAACGGCACCCGCACACCGCCGGCGAACGTCTGGCCCTTGTAGAACCGGAACGGGGTGTTCGACGCCTGCCCCCAGCCGCGCGGGTAATGCACCCCGATCTTCGCCGAGCCGATCAGTTCCTCGTCGTGCGGGACGTCGCGCACCCAGTCCGACGGGACCGGTCCGTGCACGAATTGACTGAAATACGACCGGGTCCCCGCCACACCGCCCTCGGCGGTGCCGCCGTTGTCGGACGTGAACACGATGATGGTGTTGTCGGTCTCGCCGAGTTCGTCGAGGGTGTCGAGCACCCGCCCGACGCTCTGGTCGATGCTGTCGACCATCGCGGCGTACACCTCCTGGTACCGGGCGAACCGCTGTCGTTCCTCGTCGGTGAGTTCGTCCCACGGCGGCGCGTCGAATCCCGGTTCGGTGTTGCGCTCGGCCATCCGCGTCCCGGGCGGGAAGAACCCGGCCTCGACCTGCGCGTCGAAACGTTTGCGTCGCAAAGCGTCCCAGCCCTCGCTGTAGCGGCCGCGGTACTTGTCCAGGTCTTCGGGCTTGGCCTGGTGCGGTCCGTGCATCGCGATGTGCGAGAAGTACAGGAAGAACGGCTTGTCGGCGTCGTGAGCCCGCAGGCTCTTGATGCGGGCGACGGCCTTGTCCGTGATGTCGCCGGTGACGTAGTAGTCCGACGGATACTCCTCGACGTCGACGACCGAATTGTCGGAGATCAGCTCGTTCGGGTAGTAGAACGAATTGAGACCCTCGAGCGATCCGTAATAACTGTCGAATCCGCGTTGCAGCGGCCAGGAGTCGCGGGTGCGCCCCGGCGCGAGGTTGGTGTCGCGGGCCAGATGCCACTTGCCCACCGCGTGGGTGGCGTACCCGTTCGCGCGCAGAATCTCCGCGAGGCTCAGTGCGTCGTCGGCGAGTTCCATCCGCAGTCCCGGGAAGCCGGGATCGACGTTGGCGACGCTGCCGTACCCGGCGCGGTGCGGGTTCAGTCCGGTGAGCAGCGCCGCACGGGCCGGTGAGCAGACCGAGGTGGTGTGATAGTTCGTCAGCCGGTACCCGTTGTCGGCGAGGCGGTCGAGGTTGGGGGTGTCGATCTCGGAGCCGAACGGTCCGATGTCCGAATAACCCATGTCGTCGATGAGGATCACCACGATGTTCGGCGCGCCCGCCGGAGCCTTCGTCTCCGGCTTCCACCACGGCGTCGACTGCGCACTGGTCCGCCCGATGTGTCCGCCGAACCCCTCGTATCCGCGTGCACCCGGCGGGAGCGTCTGCCCGTCGTCGAGACCGCCGGTTCCGTTACTTCCCACTTCGGGCACGCGCGCCATTCCCTTCACTCACGGAGAAGGTTTCCCCATGCATTCGGTGGAATAGTACGGTCGCCCGCGATGCCGTCGAGTGGTTTGAATCACGTGGATTGCAAAGCACGTTCGACACTCGGGTTGTGACCTGCATCGCCCGGATACGGCCGGTGAACGTGATCTGCGTAATGAAAGGGCCCACTTTTACACGGCCGTAAGAAATTCACGACAAGATTTGCGAAGGCCTGTCCACCGGCACCGTCCGGTATCGGCAGGCGATACGAGATTGTGCTCCTGCCCACGTGTGACCGTTCAGAAAGCCGTACCACTGTGCTCCAGCTCATTTCGATGCTCACGTCCCTCCGACGGGCCGGCGCCACCGCGGTGCCTGCCGTGCGCGCCGCATTGCTGCGGTTCGCCGGATACCTGGTGCCGATCGCGCAGACGGCGGTCACCGCCGGGGCGGCGTGGTGGGTGGCAGTGGAGGTGGCCGGTCACGAGCAACCGCTGCTGGCCCCGTTGGCGGCGGTCGTGTGCCTGAGCGTCGCGCGGGGTGCCCGCAGCCGCCGGGCCGGCGAACTGATCGCCGGTGTCACCATCGGAACGATCGTGTCGGACGTCGTCGTACGGTACATCGGCAACGGTCCGTGGCAGATCTGCCTCGTGGTGGCGGTGGCGATGTCGCTGGCCGTGCTCCTCGACGGTGGTTCCGTGATCGTCCTGCAGTCGGGGTCGTCGGCGGCGCTGGTCGCGGCGATGGCGTCCGCGACCGCCGCGCACCCGTTCGACCGCGTCGTGGACGCACTGATCGGAGGCGCGCTCAGTCTCGTGGCGCTGTCCGTGCTGCCCACCGATCCCGTGCGCCGGACCCGCCGGTGCGCCGCGGCCGTGCTGGACAGCGTCGGCGCCGCCCTCCGGCAGACGTCGAAGGGGCTGTCGGCCGGAGACATCTCCGCGCTGGAGGATGCTCTCGCCCTTGCCCGTTCGACGCAGTCGACCATCGACAGTATGCGCGTCGAACTCCGCTCCGGATCCGAGGTGGCGCGAATGTCACCGATCCACTGGCGGGCCCGTCGCCGGATCGGCCGGCTGGGATCGATCGCGGACCCGATCGACAACGCCGCCCGCAATACCCGAGTCCTCGTGCGGCGCGCCCTCATCGCCACGTACGACGGCGAGCAGATCGACCCGAAACTCGCCGAGGCCGTCTCCGAACTCGCGACGATCGCCGACCGGATGCGCCAGATGATCCTCGCGACTCCGGCGACGAAACCCAACGAGATCCAGATCGGCAACGAGCTCGAACGATTCGCGCGCGCACTGCCGCAACAGGAAGTCTCGGCGGGCTTCTCCTCGGCGGTCGTCTCTGCTCAGGTCCGGTCGATCGTCATCGACTTCTTCGAGGTGTGCGGCATCCCCCGCGCGGTCTGCAGGCCCATGCTGCCGCGTCCCGCCCAGTACGCGGACGCTGCGTAACCGTCGACGCCGTACCCCTCGGTGTCAGGGCATCTCGAGCCGGCACTGGTCCGGCGCGCGGGCGTTGTCGATGACGCAGAACCGGTTGCCCTCGGTGTCGGCGAGCACCACGAAGTCGGCGTTCTCGGGGTACCGGTCCCACGGCACCCGCTGGGCGCCGAGACCGATCAGTCGTTCGACCTCCGCGGCCTGATCGTCGCCGTCCCGGGCGTACAGGTCGAGGTGCAGCCGTGGCTCGGGTTCCGCGTCGTGTTCACTCTGCTGAATGGCCAGCAGCAGTCGGCCGTCGGGTCGGGTCAGGTTGGTGAAGTCGTTGGCACCGACCGGCGGGAGGGCGGTCAACCCGAGCGCCGCGGTCCAGAACCCGGTGGCACGCCCCACGTCGCGTGCGCCGATGACGGTCGTTCCCACGATGAGCATGAACCGAACTTATCCGCTGCGCGCGGCCGGGGTGGACGATGTGGGTGTGGAGTTCGAGAATGTGGTGTTGCGGCCACTCGCCGAGCGGTTGTGTCTCGTCGACGGCGTCGTCGGTGTCACCCTCGGCGGCAGCCGCGCCCGGGGAACGCACACGACGGACTCCGACTACGACGTGGGCATCTACTACCGCGGGGTTCTCGACACGGACGCGCTGACCGGCCTCGCGCAGGAATGCGCGGGTGCCGGGGCGTCGGCGACCCGCACCGGAGAGTGGGGACCGTGGGTCGACGGCGGGGCCTGGCTGTCGATCGACGGCACCGCGGTCGACTGGCTGTACCGCGACCTCGACCGGGTGACCGCGGTGTGGCAGGACACGCAGCGGGGTGTGTACGGGTTCCACGCCCAGACCGGTCACCCGTTCGGATTCGCCGACTTCGCGTACCCGGGCGAACTCGCGCCGGCGGTGATTCTCGCCGACCCGTCCGGACAGCTCGCGGCCCTGCGCACCGAGGTGCAGCACTACCCGGACCCGCTGCGCAACGCGCTCGTGCGGCGACTGTGGGAGGCGGAGTTCGTCACCGTGCTGGCCCGCAAGGCGATCTCCCGCGCCGATGCGACGTACGTCGCGGGTTGCCTGTTTCGCGCAATGTGCCTGTGCGCCCACGCTCTCCATGCGCACGCCCGGCGCTGGTTGGTCATCGAGAAGGGCGCCGTCGCCGCGGCCGGTGCGCTTCCGAACGCCCCCGCCGACTTCACCGCTCGCGCGCACGCCGTCCTCGGCCGGCTCGGAACGACACCGGAAGAACTGACCGCGGCCGTCACGCGAGCCGAGCAACTCGTCGAGGACACCCGCAGCGCGTGCCCGCTGAGCTGAGCGCCCGGACTGTCAGACGTTCTCGCCGAACCGCCCGCGCGCCTCGACCGGAATCAGCGGCTTCTCCGCGCGCGCCCGGATCTGCTGGACGGCCCATGTGTTGCCGTCGGGATCGGCGAAACCGAAGAACGTTCCCCCGTCACGTTCGTCGAACACCGTGATCTCACTGACCTCGACACCGCGGTCGAGCAACTCCCGGCGGGCCGCCGCGGCGTCGGCGACCACCAACTGCAGTCCCCTCATCGACCCCGCTGCCATCTCCGTGTGCGACGGGAGATCGCCGATCACGATCGAGCACCCCGACCCGGTCGGGGTCAGCTGCACGACGTGCATGTGCTCGTTGGTGGTGTCGTGATCGAGGTGGAACCCGAGTTTGTCGCGGTAGAACGCGACGGATCGATCGATGTCACCGACGGGCAGAACGACCACTTCGAGTGTCCAGTCCATGTTGCGACGTCCTCCGTGTTGTGTGGGGGAAACTGCTCCGCGTCAGACAGTATTTCGTCACCCGTGCGTGTGCAGCGGCTTCCCCGACAACGCGAGCATCGCCTCGCCCAGTGCCTCGTTCTGCGTGGGATGCGCGTGGACGAAGCGCGCGACGTCGGAGGGCAGGGCCTCCCATGCCACGGTGAGTTGCGCTTCGCCGATGAGTTCACCGACGCGGTCGCCGACCATGTGCACTCCGACGACGGGGCCGCTGTCGCCGGCGCGCACCACCTTGATTCCTCCCGCGGTTTTCAGGATCTGGCTCTTGCCGTTGCCGGCGAGGTCGTAGACGAGGGACGTCACGTCGCCGTACCGGTCACGGGCGGCGTCCTCGGTGTACCCGACGGACGCCACCTCGGGGTGCGAGTACGTCACCCGCGGAACGAGGTGCTCCGCGACGGGGACGGGGGCGAGACCGGCGATCTCCTCGGCGACGAAGACACCGTGCTGGAAACCGCGGTGCGCCAGCTGAAGTCCCGCCACCACGTCCCCGACGGCATACACGCCGTCGACGCCGGTGCGCAGACGCTCGTCGGTGACGACGAACCCGCGGTCGAGAGCTATTCCGTGGTCGGCGAATCCGCTGTCGGCGGTGCGGGGCCCGCGCCCGACGGCAATGAGCAGGACATCCGTGTGGAGGGTCTCGCCGCTGCCGAGTTCGACGAGGACGCCGTCCGCGGATTCCTTCGCCGACTCGACCTGCACACCCGTGCGGACGGAGATGCGGCGCTTGCGGAATGCCCGCTCGAGTTGTTTCGAGCACCACGGATCCTCCGCCGCGACCAGCCGGGGCAGCGCCTCGACGACGGTCACGTCGGCGCCGAACGATGCCCAGACACTCGCGAACTCGACCCCGATCACCCCACCGCCGAGAACCACGGCCGTCTTGGGGACGAACCCGAGATTCAGTGCGTCGTCGCTGGTGACGATGCGGTCACCGAGTTCGATGGACGGCACCGTGCGGGCGTACGACCCGGTGGCCAGCACCACGGACGTCCCCGTGTAGCGGACACCGTCCGCCTCGATCGTCCGGTCGCCGACAAACCGTCCGTGCGCGGACACGACGGTGATCCGGTGGTGCGCGACGAGACCCTGCAATCCCCGGTACAACCGGTCGATCGTGCCGTCCTTGTACGCGTGCACCGCGGCGACGTCGATGCCGTCGAACGTCGTGCGGACGCCGAATTCCGCGCCGGTGCGGGCAGTGTCGGCGACCTCGGCGCAATGGAGCAGCGCCTTGGTGGGGATGCAGCCTCGGTGCAGGCACGTTCCGCCGACCTTGTCGGCCTCGATCAGCGTGACCGACAGTCCGAGTTGCGCGGCGCGGAAGGCGCAGGCGTAGCCACCGGAACCGCCGCCGAGAATCAGGACGTCGCTGTGGTTCTCGGTCATCTACAGCCTCCCCAGGACGGCGATCGGGTTCTCGAGGTAGTCGGCGAACAGCCGGAGGAATCCTCCGGCGACGCCGCCGTCGCAGACGCGGTGATCGAAACTCAGCGACACCTGAGCGACCTTCCGGACCGCCAGTTGTCCGTCGACGACCCAGGGTTTGTCGATGATGCGGCCGACACCGAGGATCGCGGCCTCGGGGTGGTTGATGATCGGAGTGGATCCGTCCACCCCGAACACGCCGTAGTTGTTGAGGGTGAACGTGCCGCCCGACAGTCGCGCCGGCGGGAGGGTGCCCTCGCGGGCGAGATCCGTGGTGTCGCGCAGTTGCCGGGCCAGTTCGACGGTCGTGAGCCGATCGGCGTGATCGATCACCGGGACGACCAGTCCGCGCGGGGTCTGCGCCGCGATGCCGAGGTGCACATGGTTGTAGCGGACGATCTCGTTGCGTGCGGTGTCGACGGTCGAGTTCAGTTCGGGGTACTGCGTCAGCGCTGCGAGGGCCAGGCGCGCGAGCAACGCCATCAGGTTCACCCCGTCGTCGCCGAGGGTCTGGTTGACCGCCCGGCGCGCCGCCAGTAGATCGGTGGCGTCGACGTCCACCCACGTCGTCGCGTCGGGGATCTCCCGACGGCTCGTCGACAGCTTCTCGGCGACCGCCTTGCGCAGTCCCGTGATCGGAATCCGCTGCGTGTCGGCGGTCCCGTCGTCGGGGGTCGCCGTGAGGGCCCGTTCGACGTCGGCGCGGGTGACGACTCCACCGGGTCCGGTGGCGGACAGGGCGGTCAGGTCGACGTCGTTTTCCCGGGCCAGTTTTCGTACGATCGGTGAGATCACGCGCACGGCGCCCGTGGACTTCGGTGCAGGCGTGACCTCGGGTTGCCGCACACGCCGGCGACGCTGCCGGGTGTCCTCGCTGGTGCCGTAGCCGATGAGCACATTGCCCGATCCGGAACCCTGGGTCGCGCCGCGGGCGCTGCTGACGGTGATCAGGGGTGTGCCCACCGCGAGCGTCGCGCCTTCGCCGCCGTGCAGGGAAATCACGGTGCCCTCGAAGGGAATCGGCACCTCGACGGCGGCCTTCGCGGTCTCGACCTCCACCACCACCTGATCGACGGTGACGGTGTCGCCGACCTTCACTTTCCACTCGGCGATGTCGGCCTCGGTGAGCCCCTCGCCGAGGTCGGGAAGCAGAAACACCTGGTCGCTCATGCGGTCACCGCCCAGCGGGTGTCGGCGGAATCGTTCCACTGCAACCGGTCGACGCTGTCGAGGACGCGATCGACGCTCGGCAGGTGCAGGCGTTCGAGCTTCGGCGCCGGGTACGGGATGTCGAATCCGCTGACCCGCAACACCGGGGCGTGCAGGTGATGGAAGCAGCGTTCCTGGACGCGGGCGGCGATCTCGGCACCGACCCCGGCGAATCCCTGCGCCTCCTGAACGACGATGCAGCGTCCCGTCTTCCGGACCGATGCCATCACCGTCTCGTCGTCGAAGGGCACGATCGACCGCAGGTCGATCACCTCGAGGTCGTGGCCCTCCGCCGCGGCGGCCTCGGCGGATTCGAGCGCGACGCTCACCGACGGCCCGTACGCGACGACGGTCGCGTCCCGGCCGGGACGACGCACCGCGGCCTGCCCGATCGGCGCGCCCACCGCCAGGTCGACGTCGGCACGCGAGAAATACAGGCGTTTCGGTTCGAGGAAGATCACCGGATCCGGGTCCTCGATCGCCGCACGCAGCAGGGTGTAGGCGTCCTCGACGGTGGACGGGGCCACCACCTTCAGCCCGGGGGTGTGGGCGTAATAGCCCTCGCTGGAATCGCAGTGGTGCTCGACCCCGCCGATGCCGCCCGCGAACGGGATGCGGATGACGATCGGCACCGACAACGCACCCTTGGTGCGATTCCGGATCTTCGCGACGTGGGAGACGATCTGCTCGAAAGCCGGATACGCGAACGCGTCGAACTGCATTTCGACGACCGGCCGGAACCCGGCCATCGCCATGCCGATGGAGAAGCCGATGATGCCGGATTCGGCGAGCGGGGTGTCGAAGCAGCGGTCGTCGCCGAAGTCGCGGGTGAGTCCGTCGGTGACCCGGAAGACGCCGCCGAGGGTGCCGACGTCCTCCCCGAAGACGACGACGTTCTCATCCGCGGCGAGCGCGTCGCGCAACGCGGCGTTCAGGGCCTGGGCCATGGTGATCGTGGGCACGATGTCAGTTCTCCTCGGACTCGGCGGCCAGTTCGGCTTCCGCCTGCGCTTGCTGCTCTCTCAATTGCGGTGTCTGCTCGGCGAAGACGTACCGGAACAGATCCATCGGGTCGGCGACGCGGTCGACGTTCATGCCCGCCCGCAGTTCGGCGGCGGCGGTCTCGGCCTCCGCCGTGAGGGCGTCCGCGGACGCGTCGTCGAGAAGTCCCCTGCCCCGCAGGTACTTGTCGAGCCGGGCCAGCGGGTCGCGCCCGAGCCACTGCTCGACCTCGGCGGAATCGCGGTAGCGCGTGGCGTCGTCGGCGTTGGTGTGCGCGTCGATCCGATACGTGTGGGCCTCGACGATGACCGGGCCGTTGCCGGCCCGGACGAAGTTCGCGGCCTCGTCCATCACGGCCAGCATGGCCACCGGGTCGTTGCCGTCCACCTGCTCGCTGCCGATTCCGTAGCCGACTCCCTTGTGCGCCAACGTGGGAGCGACGCTCTGCCGGGCGAGCGGCACGCTGATCGCGAAACCGTTGTTCTGCACCAGGAACACCACCGGAGCCTTGAACACGGCCGCGAAGTTCAGGGCCTCGTGGAAATCGCCCTCGCTGGTCGCGCCGTCGCCGCAGAACGCCAGGGCAATGGTGTCCCGGCCCTTGCGGTTCTCGCCGTAGGCGACACCGGTCGCGTGCAGGAGCTGGGTCGCGAGCGGGGTGCACTGCGGCGCGCTGCGGTGGCGGGCGGGATCGTAGCCGCAGTGCCAGTTGCCGGCGAGCATGCTCAGGATCTCCACCGGGTCGATGCCGCGGGCGGCGAGCGCCACCGAATCGCGATAGGTCGGGAACATCCAGTCCGAGGGCCGCAGACTCATCGCGGCCGCGATCTGGCAGGCCTCCTGCCCCCGCGAAGACGGGTAGACCGCCAGCCGGCCCTGCTTCGTCAGCGCGGTCGCCTGCTGATCGAACCGCCTGCCCAGCACCATGTTCCGGTACATCTCTCCCAGGCGGTCGTCGCTCGGCCTCGGGTACCGCGCCTCGCTCCCGGTGAGCTCGCCCGCCGCGTCCAGGTACTGCACCGCACGCTCGGCGGGAAGGAACTTCTGATACGGCGTCGCCTGGGTCGGCTCTACGAGCGTCACGTCTACCTCCAGATGCATTGTGTTCACCAATGCTCGCAACTGAATGACGGATAGACAACGACAAACGGAAACTGGCGACAATTGGTCTAAACTCGGCCTGCCGGGAGCAGAATGTCTCTCCGGAGTGTGAGCGACCACGGCGGGGATGGACAGATGGCAGACGACACGGAAGACACGTATCGGCTCGACGCGATCGACCGTCGCATCATCAAGGAACTCGTCGCCGACAGCCGCATCTCGATGCGAGCGTTGGCGGAGAAGGCCCACATCTCCCGGGCACACGCCTACGTCCGGATCGAGCGGCTGCAGGACGCGGGGATCATCGAAGGGTTCACCACCCAGATCTCCCACTCGAAGGCCGGCCTCGGATCCTCCGCGTTCATCGCCCTCTCGATCAGGCAGGACTCGTGGCGCGGGATCTCCACCCAACTCCGGACGCTGCCCTTCGTCGAGCACTTCTCACTGCTGGGTGGCGATTTCGACGTTCTCGTCCTCGTCCGCGCACCGGACAACAGCGCACTGCGCCACGTCGTCCTCGAGCGTCTGCAGAGTCTCGAGGGCGTGCAGGCGACCAAGACGTGGCTGATCTTCGAAGAGGCCAACGGGCCCGGCCCGGACTGGGTCGGCTGAAGGAGCGAGCTACGGCGGGAACCGAAGGGACACTTCGGTTCCCGCACCGCGACCCGTTCAGACGGTGGTCACCCGAGTTCGCCGGCTCCGCGCCTCGACCGCACCCGGGCGGCTGCACCGACCGCGACATCCACGACAACGAACGCGAGCAGGCTGAGACCGAGGAGCGGCACGAACCAGCCGATTAGGACGACGCCGGCGACCCCGAGGACCGCCGTCGCCGGGTGGATGCGGCGCCAGGCGCCCCGCACGGGCGGCCTGCCCATCGCCCGCGCGGAGCCGCGGGTGGGCCTGCGCCTCCACCACAGCAGGTAGCCGCGGACGATCACCGCGAGCAACGCCACCGCGAGGGCGGCAAGAACCAGCTGGTTGAGCAGGCCGAACAGCAGTCCCATGTGCAGGGCGATGCCCCAGGACGTCAGCTTCGCGGCCAGCGGCCAGTCACCGAATCGCGACACGTCGGTCACCGTGCCCGTCGCTCCGTCGACGGCGATCGAGTCGGTCGAGAACTGCCACGGCTGACGGGTCTCGGTGACCGTGAACGCGGTGGCGGCGTCGGCGGGGACCGTTGCCTCGACGGCACCGGTGACCCCGTTGCTGCGCGCCACGTCGAGGACGGTGTCGAGTTCGCCGACGTGGCGGTCGAGGACTCCCGGATCCGGCGCCGGGGTGTGCGCCGCGCCGTGCCCGTCGTGACCGGAAGATGCTGCGGCGCCGTCGCCGGCGGGGGCCGACTCCAGCTTCTTGTCGAGCGTCGGGGTGGTCCAGCTCAGCGCGGAGCGGAGGTCGCCGACGTTCTCGCCCGCATACTTCGACCACGTCAGACCGGTGGCCGAGAGGAACACCAGACCGGCCGCGATCCAGATGCCGACCACGCCGTGCCAGCTCAGGATCCGATTGCGGCCGCGGCTGGACCGGTCGAGGGTCCATAGCCGCGCGGCGCCGGCGCTGCGTGCACGGGTGGTGCGGTAGCGCTGCACCCACAGGTACACGCCGCCGAGCGCGATGACCCACAGCCACGACGCGGCGAGCTCACTGTAGATCCGGCCGGGCTCACCCAAATGCAGGTGCCGGTGAAATTGCGAGATCCACGTCCGCATCGGCAGGGCACCGCTGCTGCCGTACACCACCAGTTCGCCCACCGACCGCGCGTCGACCGGGTCGACGAACACAGCCAGACGTTCCGACTCCCCCAGCGTGGGGTCGGTGAACATCACCCGCGTCGTCTCACCCGGCTCGCTCGCCGGGCGTACTGCGGCGACGGCGAGGTCGGGGCGGACCTGCTGCGCGGCCCGCAACTGCTCGGACATCGGCGCTTCGGGACCGGTCGAGTCGACGTGCAGGTAGTCGCGGTAGACCAGCTGTTCGACGGACGGCGCCAGGGCGTACAGGCCGCCGCTGACCGCGGCGATCACCAGGAACGGGGCAACGAGGATTCCCGCATAGAAATGCAGACGCAGGATCAGCGGGCGAAGACTGCGCGGCGGCGAGGAATCCTTCGGCGCCGGTGAGGACGGTGCGGACGCGACCGGGGTATCTGTTTCGAGTTCGGGGATGGACATGACGCTCTCATTCGGATCGAGGTGAGACCGGCACCCGGCGCCCTCGAGCCCGCGCGCACATCAGGTGCACGCTCGTCGACTCGCGGGGACGCATCACGGTGCGCCGACTCGGGAGATGATCGGCACCGGGTCCCGGCCGGGAATCTGCCGGTGCCGTACGCGGACACGCCGGACCGGCGAGTCACACGTCGAGCGTGTGCGCCGGGCGGCGGTGTGAAGGTTCGATCAGACGAGAGCGGGTGGTCCGCGGGTGCCGGCGCCGGCCGCGACCAGCAGCCACAACGACAACTTCGCGCGGTAGACCGGGATGGCCGTCCACGTGCCGGTATCGACCTGCAGCGGGGCCAGGACGGCGAGCACGATGCGCGACAGCGCGGCCAGCGCGCGCAGGCAGGCCCGCTCGGCGGACCGCACCAGCACCGCGGACGCGGCGATCGCGGCGAGGTGCGCGGCGATCATCGGGGTGGACAGTCCCAGACCGTGCCCGTGGCCGGACGCCAACGCCAGCGTGGTGTGGCCGATCAACTGGCCCGCCGCGAGCACCGACAGCACGAACATCCATTCACGGCCGGCGATCCGGACTGCGGCGACCGAGGCGCCCACTGCCGCGCAGGCCGCGAGAAGCAGCACCACCGAGCCCTCACTCGGCGGCATTCCACCCCCGGCGACACCGTGCGCGGCGATGCTGACCGCCCCGGACAGTGAACCCACGAAGGAGCCGCGCACCCGCGCGACCACATCCAACCGTGAATTCACCCCGCGAGGATACCGTTCGACGGGTCAGGCGGAAATCGCGGTCGCCGGGTGCAGGCGGCCGAGGACGTCCGTCAGCGTGACCACGCCGACCAGCTGTTCGTCGTCGGTGACGACGGCCAGGTGACTGCGGGTCTCGCGCATGACGCGCAGCGCTTCGTACACCGCGGCGCCCGCGTTGAGCGTGAGCACCGGGCGCATCAGGTCGGCGGCGGTCACTCCCCGGCCGGCCTGCAGGCTGTCCCGGACGTGCACCACCCCACGGATCCCGCTGTCGTCGCGGACGAGCAGCCGGAGGTGGCCGCTGCGGTCCGCGGCCGCCCTGATCGCCGCCGCGGTGGCGTCCGGGGCGACGCTGCTCGGCGACGTGTTCGGCCGCACCATGTCTCGCACCGCGAGCGATTCGAGTTCCAAGGCGCTCGTCAGCTGTCCGTGGTAGCGCTCGTCGAGCGTGCCGACGGTCGCCGAGTGCGCGACGAGGTGACGCAGCGCGTCCGGGTCCTGGCCCGCTCCCACCTGATCGACCGGTTCCACGCCGAACCTCCGCAGGCACCGGTTGGCCATGCGATTCAGGACCACCAGCGCGGGGCGGGTCGCCCACATGAAACCGCGCATCGGGATCGCCAGCAGAGTCGCGGACTTCTCCGGGTGCGCGATCGCCCACGACTTCGGGGCCATCTCGCCGACGACAAGGTGCAGGAACGTGACGATGATCAGGGCGATCACGAATCCGAGCACGTCCGCCAGCCACAGCGGCGCACCCCAGCCCGCGAACGCCGGGGTCAGCCAGTGATGCACGGCCGGCTTCGTGACGGCGCCGAGCGCGAGGGTGCAGACGGTAATGCCCAGCTGCGATCCGGCGAGCAGCACCGACAATTCCGAGGCGCTGCGCAGGGCAGCGCGGGCCGCCCGGCTGGTGGGCGCCGCATCCTCGAGCCGGTGCCTGCGAGCGGCGATCAGGGCGAACTCGATCGCCACGAAGAACGCGCTGGCCGCGATCAGCCCGACGGTGACCACCACGACGATCCACGGATTACTCATCGGCCGATTCACTTTCCAGCACGCGGAGCCTCACGAACAGCGAGGACGGCACGTGCTTGTCGACCGTCCGAACCTCGACGTCGAGGCTGCGGACGGGCGGATCTGCGTCGTCGATCAGGTCGGCCGGATCCGGATTCAGCCGGATCGTCACGACATCCCCCGCGGCGGGAAGAGCTCCGAACTCCGCGATAACAGCGCCCGCGAGCGTCTCGAAGTCGCCGGACGGCAGGTCGTGGCCGAGTATCCGTTCGACCTCGTCGATGTGCAGATCTCCCGGCATCACCCAGCCGTCGGACGCCGAGCCCGTCACCGCGACGTCGAGTTCGGGGTCGTGTTCGTCGGCGATCTCACCGACGAGTTCCTCGGCGAGGTCCTCGATCGTGACGACACCGGCGAACCCGCCGTACTCGTCGACGACGAGGGCCATCTCGTCGCCCGCCGCCGTCAGATTCTTCAGCACGTCGGGCAGCGGCAGCGACGTCGGCACGACGACGGCCGCACGGGCGCGGGAACCGGCGGCACCGTGGGCCTGCTCGCCGAGCAGGTCGTGCAGGTGGATGACGCCGCGGAGGTCGTCGGTGGACGTCCCGACCACGGGATAGCGGGTGTGACCGGCGCCCATCTTCGCGAGAACGCTGCTCAGGGGTTCGTCGGCGTGAACGGTGTCGACGTGGGCGCGCGGGATCATCGCGTGCCCCGCGGTACGGGTGGGGAAGTCGAGGATTCGGTCGAGCAGGGTGGACAACTCCTGCGGCAACTCGCCGGCGTCGCGCGATTCGGCGACGATGTGTTCGAGGTCGCGCGGGGTCGCCGAGTGCTCCACGTCGTGGACCGGCTCGATCCGCAGTACCCGCAGCAGCAGATTCGACGACTGGTCGAACAGCCGGATCAACCAGCCGAAGAGTTTCAGATAGAGGGTGGTCGAGAGCGCGAGCCCGCGGGCCACCGGCTCGGGCCGGGCGATCGCCAGGTTCTTCGGGAAGAGCTCCCCGAACAGCATCTGGACGAAGGTGGAGAACAGCACGGCGAGGACGGCGCCGATGCCGATCCCGACAGCGGTCGGGATGCCGACACCGCCGAGGAGTTCCCCGAGGCCGCGGCCGATCAGCGGTTCGGCGACGTAGCCGACGAGCAGGCCGGTGACGGTGATGCCGAGCTGGGCACCGGACAGCATGAACGACGTGCGGCGAGTGACGGCGAGGGCGCGGGCCGCTCCGGCGTCTCCCGCCTCGGCCCGGGCTTTGAGCCGCGAGCGGTCGACCGACATGTACGCGAATTCCTGGGCGACGAAATAGCCGGTCAGGGCCGTGATGAGCAATACGACGACGACGCCGAAGAAGATGCTCAGGAGGGTCATCGTGCGGTCACCCGCGACGTGCGTCGGGTGCCACGGGGGTCACGCTGGGGCTGGCTGGGTCTTCGGGGGCGCGAGGCGCTGGTCATGGCTCTCTCTGTTTGCGGAGGATGAACCACCCATAGTAAAGGACTCTTTACCCTCACGGACGCGGGGTGCGCGGCGTCACAGCGCACGACGGCAGGCCCGCCCCCGCTCAGTCGACGCTCTTGATCGTCTTCATCGTGATCAGCGACGTCACCCGCGACACCGCCGGCAGCCCACTGAGCTTCGTGGCCATGAAGTTCTCGTACGTCGCGAGGTCGCGGACCGCGACCCGGATGAAGTAGTCGGGGATCCCGAACAGTCGCCGGCATTCGATCACCTCGTCGAAGGCGGCCACCCGCGACTCGAACTGCTCGATCGTCGCCTGGTCGTTGACGCCGATCTCGGCGGTGACGATCACCTGGAAGCCCCGATCGAGCGCCTCCTGGCTGACGATGGCGCGGTAGCCGGTGATGATGCCGTCCGCCTCGAGCTTCTTGACCCGGCGCAGACACGGGGACGGCGTCAGACCCACCAGATCCGCCAATTCCGTGTTGGTCAGACTGGCATCTGCTCGCAGGTGGTCCAAAATTGCTTCATCGATCGCATCCATCGCACTATTATTGCGCACGATGCCGCAATCCGGCATTTGCCCGCAATCGCGCACCGCGATGATTGCTATAGATTTGCGTGGTGATCGATCCAGCAACCCTCCCGACGGCCGCCGCAGTCGACTCCGAACCCCGGCACACCCCGGAATGGCGACGCGCCCTGCAGGCGTCGCTCCCCGTCGGAATCGGGCTCATCCCACTGGGAATCGCCCTCGGCGTGCTCGTCGTCCAACAGGGTCTCAACCCCTGGTGGGCGATGGTGTTCACCTCACTGATCTATGCCGGGTCTCTCGAATTCATCGCGGTCGGCATGGTGGCCTCGATGACGCCACTCCCCTACATCGCGCTGACGGCGCTGCTGGTGAACTTCCGGCACGTGTTCTACGCCTTGAGTTTTCCCCTCGATGCCGTCAAGGGTCGAGCGGCCCGCCTCTACAGCATGTTCGCCCTCACCGACGAGGCCTACGCCATGACCGTCACCGGCGACCGCAAGTCGATGTCCGGTCGGGTCATCGTGTACTCGCAACTGTTCCTCCACGCGTACTGGATCGGCGGAGCAATCCTGGGAGCGACCGCGGCGCAATGGATCCCGGAGAACATCGTCGGACTCGACTTCGCATTGACCGCGCTTTTCGTCGTGCTGTCCATCGAGGCCATCCGGGCGCAACGCGGCTACGCCGTCCCGGCAGCGGCTGTGCTGTGCGCACTGATCGCGCGACTCGTCGACCCCGAACACATGCTGCCGATCGCGATGGGATCGTTCGTGGCCCTGCTCGTCGTCCGCTATCTCCTGACCCGAAACAAGGTGACCACCCGTGCCTGACGCCGGTTACATCATCACCGCCGTGGCGATCATGGCGGTCGTCACGTTCGCCCTGCGCGCGGTCCCCTTCGCGATCGTCATGCCGTTGCGCTCGTCCGCCCTGGTCGGCTACCTCGGCGTCTACCTGCCCGCGGGAATCATGCTGATTCTGGTGGCGTATTCGCTGAAGAATGTGTCCGTCACCGCGCCGTCGCACGGCATCCCCGAACTGATCGCGGTGGCGGCGACGGCGGCCGTGCACCTGTGGCGTAAGAACGCGGTGCTCTCGATCGTCGCCGGGACGGCGCTGTACGTCATCCTGATGAACTGGGTATTCGCCTGAGCCGGGCGCGCTTCACGTTCTACCATGCAACCACACGGGTAGGCAGGAACCACAAGACAGTCGGCCGTTTCTCGGGAAGGACGCACTGATGAGTGAACAAGATGCACGTTCGGTGACGGGTATTCGGGACAAGGACTACAACCTGATCTGGTTCGTCGAAGCGTCACTGAGCAACGCCCTGCGTCTCGAGGGCTACATCTCCGATGCCGACATGGACGGCGATGCCGAGTTGGCCGACTTCTTCCGCCGTGCCCAAGCCGTCAGCAGGAAGGGTGGCGATCTGGGCAAGGCGATGCTGGCCGCCCGCCTGAAGAAGGAAGAGTAGACGCCCGCTTCTGGCTTCGGCCCGGATCGGGACCCGTCCGCATCTCGGCCGACCGCCACCGTGTGCCCGGGTGGCCGGTGAAAACCGGTCTACCCGGGTTCGCTGCTCGGCGGGGGCCAGGGACCGCCCCGGACAGGCCTGCCCGCGGCGGTCCTCTTCTCGTTGTCGCGGAACCGCGGTTCGTAGTGCTGGAAGAACACCTTGCCGACCAGGTCCCGTCGGCTGTGCACGCCGGTCTTGTCGAAGATGCTCTTCAGGTGTTGCTGCACGGTGTGCGCCGACACGTGCAGTTCGGCGGAGATCTGCGACGTCGACGCCCCCTGCAACACCCTCGACGTGACCTCCTTCTCGCGTTCGGTCAGCCCGTAAGCCGACATCAGCAGCGGATACAGCCGACTCGGATGTGCCGGCTCCACGATCACGGCGATGCGCCGCGTGCCCGTCGACGTGAGGCATGCGCCGTGCAGCACCAACCACGCACCCGACTGCGACAGCACTCGGGAGACGGCCACGTCGCCCAGCCGGTCGCGGTCTTCCACACAACGCAACACCCGACCGGCGAGCGTGATCACCGCCGCAGGCAACTCACCCCGGTCCCAGTCGCCACCCGGCAGATCCGTCATCCACCGGTCGACCCCGGGGGTCGCGGATTCGATGTTCCAGTTCTCGTCGAGGACGAGCAGACCCGGCGAATCGGCATATTCCGGTTCCTCGGCCTGTCCGTACAGCAGTGCGCGGCGGGCACCGCCGGCGAGGACCGGCGCGATCTCCTGCACGAACGACTTCTCGGTTTCCGAGAACATCGGCATCCCGTCGTCGCGATAGAGACTCAGCGCTCCCCACGTTTCTCCCGACCGCGTGCGTAACCGTGCGATCAACTCCTGGTCGCCGCCGAGCGTTCGGTTCCGGCGCCATCGCGGGCTTGCCGACGGATCTCCCTGCGCGGCTTCGTGCAACGTGGAAATCCCTTTGGCGGACCGCATCACGTCGGGGACGGTCTGGACGTCGTCCTCGTAGTACTCGGCGGCCAGCCAGTCCCCGGGGAACTCGTCCATGCCGAAGTGATAGTGACTGGTCATCAGCAAGGACACGGGGTCGAGGGTGAACCAGCACGGCGTCCAGTAGTACGGGACGACCCCGGCGACGACGTCCGACGCCTCCTGCCACAGCGAGACCAGGCCCCGTGGGGCCGCGCACAATCGTTCGAGCTTCGCTGCTGCGCATTGCGCGGAATCCACGCTCACGAGTCAATCGTACGAGCGCGGATCGGCGGCGGAAATACCAGAATTGTGGAATGGTGCGCCGCCTCCACCGCTCATAACGTCGATGACGAGCCAGACCGCGACAGCCACGAAGAGCGAAAGGCAATGTCATGCGTATCAACAAAATCCGACGCGACATTACGGTACTCGCCGACGAACTGGAGGTGCCGGGCATCGGGCACCTACCAGCGAACGCGTATGTTCTCCAGGCCGCCGAACCTGTCGTCGTCGACACCGGACTCAGCTTGCCCGGGCGCGGCTTCATGGAGGCCCTGGGATCGGTGCTCGACCCCGCGGACGTCGAGTGGATCTGGCTGACGCATCCGGACCGCGATCACACCGGCGCACTGTTCGACCTGCTCGACGCGGCGCCGCGTGCCCGCCTGATCACGACCTTCGCGGGCGTCGGCATCCTGTCGTGCGCACGGCCCGTCCCCATGGACCGGGTCTACCTGCTCAATCCGGGCCAATCCCTCGACGTCGGCGATCGGACGCTGACCGCCCTGCGTCCGCCGCTGTTCGACAATCCCAGCACCGTCGGCTTCTACGACGACCGCAGCGAGGCCTGCTTCTCCTCGGATTGCTTCGGAGCGCCGATGGAGACCGCCGAACTCGCCACCGCCGACGACGTCGGGTATTCCGCACCCGGCGCCATCCGTGCCGCGCAGCACCTGTGGGCCACCGTCGACAGTCCCTGGGTGCACCTGGTGGACGAGGCGAAGTTCCTGCAGACCGTCGCCGGGCTCCGAACGCTCGACCCGCGATGGATCCTCAGCACCCATCTCCCGCCGGCGGACGGACACACGGCCGAGTTCCTGGACATGCTCGCCGAGGCACCGAAGTCGGACCCATTCATCGGGCCCGACCAGGCCGCACTCGAGCAGATGCTGGCCGGTTTCGAGCCAGTCGGGTGAGGTCCGGGGCAGAAAAAACCGCCGGCACCTAGTGGTGCCGGCGGCTTCTCTGCGACGGTGCCGTCATATCGCCTCTCGGCAAGTGGTCGCTCTCGGCGACGAATTTAATGTGGTACCCGGGGTATGTCCGACACCGTCGACGCGTACAACTGTACCGCCCTCGGAGATATTCCGCCCCTCTGGTCGAAGATGGGAGCATGGCGGGCGAAGCCTTTGGCCGTTCCGATGAATTTTCCGCGGGCGTGCTGTCTGTACTGGACGAGAGGTGCCGCGTGTCCCGGGCCGGGCCACGCCCGACCGCTGGACACGCCAGGAAGAGGAGCGAACCATGGTCATCGTCGCAGGACACATCACCGTCGAACCGCAGCAGCGCGAGTCCTACCTCGCGGGCTGCGTAAGTGTCGTCGAACAGGCACGCGCCGCCGCGGGCTGCCTCGACTTCGCCATCACCGCCGACCTGATCGACCCCGGCCGCATCAACGTCTTCGAGCGTTGGGAGTCTCGGGCGGCAGTCGAGACCTTCCGCGGTAGCGGCCCCAGCGACGAGCAGGGCGCGGCCATCCTCTCGGCGTCGGTCGCGGAATACGACATCGCCGATTCACGGCCCTTGGCCGGGGACGACGCAGCCTGAACGCCGTCGTGAGGCCGGACCAACGCCGAGCCGACGAAGTGGTCGAAGATGGGAGGATGGCGGGAGAAACGAGCGAGATCGTTCTGAGCACGCAGGAGCTTCGCGAGGTCACCGCGTTCGCCGCGGCGTGCGCGGAGGTAGTGCTCGGGATATTCGAGGCCGATCAACTGGACGACCCACGGGCGCGAGACGCGATCGGTGCCGCGTGGGAGTTCGCGCGGGGTGGCGAGCGTGGGAAATCTCTGCGGGACACAGCGTGGGCGACGCTCACGGCAGCCAAGGGCGCGCACACCGCGGCCGCGCGCGAGGCGGCGTGGGCCGCGATGTCCGCGGCGGGCGCCGCCTACCTGCATCCGCTGGCCAAGGCCACCCAGGTCAAGCACATTCTCGGAGCGGGTGCTCATGCGGCCAGAGCAGCCGAGCTCGTCGCCGGTGACGATCGTACCGTCGGCGCCGAACAGATCGAGCAAGCGGTCCGTCGTGCGACACCGCTCGTCGTCGACGTGCTCGGACGTTTCCCGGTGGCACCGGGTGGCGGCGGACGGGTCGGTGAGTTGGTCCGCATGCTGGACGCGAACCTCCGCGGCTGATCGTTGCTCATGGATCGGCCGCGACCCTCGGTTCACCGGAGGCGGATCTACGACGATCTCCGGCGTGACCGGTGCGATATCGACCCGCTTGTTCGGATGTCCAGACACCTTGATGCGCGGCACATTCAGCATGCCCGCGATGGCGCGATTGTGCGCTCCCCTGCGTCGTACTCCCGCCGGAACTCCGCCAGCACCGACCGCATCCCGACATGGCGCAGCCTTCGGCGGTCGCGGTGTCGATGCCCTGCCCGAGCACGTTGAGGCCGATACCGCGCAGCTCGGCGCCGAGCGTGATAAGAAGCAGCATCGTCCGTCCGAGCCGGTCCAGCCGGATGATCGACGTGGATGGTCGGGGTTCTCGACTGCGCTGGAGAAGCGCGCATAGCCGATCATCATGTGTCGACATGACCCCTGGGTGGGGGCTTTTCGATATAGTTTTTCGAAATGGGTTGTCGACGAATATTTCTCGGCAAATCTGTTGTTTAGGTCTGTGTCGGATAAGGATCGATTCTCAACAGGCAGTCAGCGTCAGCGCGGTGTCTGGTTCAGGAGTCACGTCCGAGCCGTACAGCATCCCAGCAGTGAGAACTGAGTTTGCGTATATCGGGCCCGCATGTTGGTCACGTCGGCCCGCTGGTCGAGCACGGTAGCGGCGTACCGCCTCATCGAGTCGTAGCTTGTAGTCGGCGGAGGCGATGCCGAAGGCTGTGTGGATGTGCTGGTCTGAAGGGCCACCGATCGGCGCCCACAGAACGGCGAAGTCGAGGATGTCATAGTCGGTGGCAGCGCTGTCGACGGCCCAGGGTCTCGCTGAACCTTGACGGGGTGTCGATCTCGCGAACGAATTGTGTCTACTCATGCAATGTATCTCGGTAGATGGTTGGTTGATTGGGCGCTTACCCTGACGCCGGAACAAAGGATGGCCGCGTGGGCTCCGAGTTCTAGGATCAGGACCGCAGGTAGGGGGCGCTGACCGTCGGGTGCATACGGGAGCAATCTCAGATGTTGAGCACACCTGCCGCCATCAGTCCGCCATCCACTGGGAGTGTGTGTCCGTTGATAAACCCGGCGTCGTCCGAGGCTAGGAAGGCGACGGTGTCGGCGATTGATTCTGGCCTGCCGTAGTGGCCTGCGGGGACGAGTCGGCACAACTCCCGCCGTGTGGCTTCCGTGTGGAGCTTCTGCGCCAACGCTGTTTCGATGGGACCGGGCGCAACGGAGTTCGCCGTAATACCGTAGGACGCGAGTTCGATCGCTATCTGCCGGGTGAGCCCATCGATGCCCGCCTTGGACGTTCCGTAGGCGGTCCTGCCGACTCCCGCCCGCATTCCGCTGATCGAGCTGATATTCACGACCCGACCCCAGCGGTGCAGCAACATCAGTTGTGTCGCGCGCTGGCTGCAGCGGAACGCCCCGGTCAGGTTGATGCTGAGGGTTGTCTGCCACTCGTCATCGGGGAAGTCCAGAAAGCTGTGAGTCTTCGCAACTCCTGCGTTGTTGACGAGGATGTCGCAACGCCCGTGATCTCGCGCCACAGCGCCAAACGTTTCGTCGATCGAGGCCAGCTGACCGACGTCCATTTGCAGCGCCTGGGCGCTGAATCCCAGCGCCTGGATCTTGGCGGTAGCTTCCTCCGCCGCGTGCAGATCGCGATCGGTCAGGACGACATGGTGACCGTCTTGGCTGAGCCGTTCGGCAATGGCGGAGCCGATCCCGGCGCCGGCGCCGGTGACAACTGCGAGTCGCTGTTCCATTGAGAGTCCTATCTGGTTGTGACTCCGCGGTTTCGAGCCATTGCGGTCCGATTCCATATGGTGTCTTTGGTTTTTTCATGGGCTGTAGAAACAGTCGGGTGGAGGTCCCCAGGGCACCGCCTTCGGATCGAATGCACTCTCGACCGTTCTGAGCACAGAGGTCGAGCCCTGGATGTGCAGCGCTGGTGGCCCTGCCGCCTGTCCGACGCAGTGTTCGCCGGTGATCGTTTCCCTGAGTTCGAGCCTGTCGGCGAGGACGACTTCGAGTATCGATCCGAGAAAGTTGCACGACACCCGCGTACCGTCGCAAGGTTGAGCGGGCGATTCCACGTTATGTAGAAAAGAGCAGGAGAACCCCATCGATGAGCACCGCGATGTCTGTCGGCAAGGAAGTACAGGCGATGGTCGAGTCTCTTGCGGACCAGCTGGGGAGGTCGGTCGTGATCGTCGACCCTTCGATCCGGCCCCTCTACATCAGTCGGCACTTTGGTGACGAGGATCCTGCTCGAGTCCGCTCCATGCTCCAGCGTGGTCCCAGCACTGAAGTTCGCGATCACATCCTCGCGCAGGGAGTGGCAAGGTGGCACGAACCGAGGACGATCGAAGGCAACGCCGCACTCGGACTGAAGCCACGACTGTGTGTACCCCTGCACGGACCGGGGTGGCTGTTGGGCCTGATGATGGTGATCGATGCCAACCAGTCGTTGACCCACTCCGAGATCGACCACATGGCCAGGGTGAGCCGGGATGTGGCGGCGCAGATCTACTCGGATTCCCTCGCGGCGGATCCACAACAGTTCGAGCGGCGGAGGGCCCTTCGCAGCCTGCTCGGCGCTGAGGTGACCGACCGTCAGTCGGCTCTTCAGCACTTCGGCGAGCACCGCGAGTGGCACGACGCGGAGCAATCCACAGTGGTGGTCATGCAGGTCAGCGCATCTGCGCAGACGATCATTCCGGTCGAGGTTGCGCTTCAAATTGCGGTCGAGACCGTGTGCCGGGGATCGCAACCCTGCGCCTACTACCTCGACAGCAACCATGCCACCCTCTTGCATCTGACGGACCAACCGTTGCGGACGGCGGAGCTTCGCGAGCGGGTCGAGCGAGTCAAAGCGGACCTTCAACGGCTGCTGGGAGCCGGCGCCACAGTGGCGATCGGAATCGGCTCCGGCGCCGGCGGCAGAAGCAATGCCTGGCACACGCGACATCGGGCGACGATCGCTCTTCGGGCGGCTACGCGGTTGAGCAGGTTCGAAGACGGGATCGCATTCTGGAACGAACTCGGAGTCGACGCCGTACTGCTCGAACTACCCGACGATGCGCTGGCATGGTCGATACTTCCCACGCCAGTTCGCGCGCTCGTCGACCATGGCCCCAGTGGAAAATTGATCGACACACTGAGGGCATACCTCGAGCACGGAGGCTCCGTCTCACGCACCGCTGCGGCTCTTCACTTGCATCGAACATCGCTGTACTACCGACTCGACCAGATTCGAAGCCTCACCGAGCTCGACCTCGAGGACGGGGAAGACAGGTTGCTGTTGCATGTAGGTCTCCACCTACTCGACATGCTTGCCCGGCCGGATCACTAAACCCTTTTCGACAAAATGTCGGAAATTCTGAGGGAAGGTTCCTCCGGTTCGTGGTGGTTCAGCTCACGTTGGTGGCAGCAAGCTTGGTACGTGAGATCGCGTGCAGTCCCCAGACCTGGACACAGCTAGGCCAGCCTCGCTCCGCTCCGGCTTCACTGCATAAGCAACGCGGCACCGGGGCCGAGCAAATTTCCGTTGCACTCCTCCCCAAACGGGCACTTTCGCATCCGAAGCCGCCCGCACAAGGTGACCTGCGTTCCACCGGCAACCAGTCCCGAACATCGATCTGACAAGGAAGAGGATTCGAAATGCGCTATGAGGTCAACAGTTCGGGAGTTCCCGTACTTCTGCTTGATTCCATCAGTGAGATCCTTCCCGACGATACGAACAAGATTGTGGTCGCTGGATCACACGGCTCACAGAACGTTCCCCGGTACGCGCTCAGCGTTCCCCTGCGTGGCGCAGTCTTCAATGACGCGGGGGTCGGTAAAGACCAGGCCGGAGTGGCGTCATTCGGCATCTTGAGTAACGGCGGACTTCCTGCTGTGGCGGTCTCCCACAACACCGCCAGAATCGGTGACGCCCAGGATGTCTACGAGAACGGGATCATCTCCACCGCGAACGAGTTGGCTACGGACCTGGGCGCAGAGCCTGGAATGACAGTGGCCGACTACATCGCACTCGTGAACGCCACACGATGACGTAAGACCGATCCGGTGCAGTTCAGACGGTGGCACACTCAGAGCAGGATGCTGTAGTGCCGTGCGCGACAACCCGACACGCCAGCTCGCAGAGCGGGCACTCGTCTCCGGCGTCGTTCCCGTTGGAGACCTGTTCGAGCTTGGAACGACGCTGCCCAGCGATGATGGCGAAGGCAGCGGTCAACCGTTCCTTCTGACTGCATCCTCCCCGCAAGGGCTGCGGGTGTTCCATTGCACCTGGCCATCGAGGAAGGTGTGACCGCAATTGTCAAGACGCAGTCTCCCGTGTTCACCAGGTAGTTTCCACCGACATGAAGGTCCCGCACCGAGTATCTGGCGCGGGGCCTTCATGCGTGTGGCGGGATGCGGGTCGGTCGCCTGGGGGGCAGGTCACCGGCGGCGCTCGATGTGTGGCGTTGGCCAGGCTGTTGCACGCGTACGCCGACAGCAGACCGGAGCCGCCACCGTTGGCCTTGAGTTGGCCGGCCTGGTCGCAACAGCGGAACCCGGCAGTGCGAGAACGTGGCCGCACCGAGACTTTGGCCGGTCATAGCCGGCCTTCGTACTACGCGTCGACTTCAGCTCTCTACGACGTCGTGTGCGCTTTGATCATCCAGGGTGGTATCAGACGATCCGCCGTGTCCGCTGTTTCCGAGATTCAATAGGCCGACCCCGACGATGATGAGCGCGATGCCGGCTATCGCCATACCGGACAATGTTTCTCGGAAGAGTACGACGCCCAGGATCGCGACGATCGTGGTGCCTGCGGCAGCCCAGATGGCGTAGCCGACGCTGATCGGCAAGCCGCGGTTGAGTGCCAAACCGAGCAAAGTGAAGCTGCACACGTACCCGATCACCACGAGGATCGAGGGCGGCAGCTTGCTGAAGCCATCGGACACCTTCAGCGCCATCGTCGCGACAATCTCGCAAACGATGGCTCCAACGAGCAGGACGTAGCCGATCAAGCGCCAACCCCCACGTGGTCATGACGACTGCCCAGCGTGGTCCGGCGGCAGATCCACCATCCACCCCTCAGAGCGAGTACATCGGATGTCATCGTTGTTTCTTCTCCTTCGCCGTTTCCGGTCTCGGACCCGGTGACATCGACAGTAGGTACTACGACTGTGGGGGGAATCCTTGGCGACGACAGTACGATGTAGTCGTACCACCGCGCAGTCTCGTGCAACGCCGAGACGCCGCGGTCGGTAGTTGTGTTCTCAGACATGATTTCCTTGTCTCGGATGCGGGTGCTATGGACGGCGGCCCAGCAAATGTTGCTCGCGCAGAGCGAACCTCGAGGGCCGTCGGCAGCAGAAGTCGTCCCCTGTTGCATCCGGTCACCTGCCGATCTCACCTGCATGACTTTGACCGAAGGTCGCCGGGTCGACCGGTCGTTCGGTGCGGGGAAGATTCTCCACCACAAGTAAGTACGACTCGGTTACCAATTCGTTTACCAGGGCCTTGTCGATCGATTCACCCGGCGACAACGTGATCCAGTGCCGCTTGTTCATGTGGTAGCCGGGCGTGATGTCCGCGTGGGCGCTGCGCAACGCCTCGCCGTCGGCCGGGGCAGCTTTGAGGATCACGATCGGCTCACCGGTGACCGCGGTCAGCAGCATGAACACCTTGCCCCGGACCATGTACACCTCCCATTCCGGTCCGAACGGATGCTCGAGACTTGTGCCCGGAAGCTCGTCGGCCCGCGACCTTGCGTGTTCCTGGAGCGTGGTGCCCTTCATGCTGTTCCCCTCGATCGGTGGCCGCTGTCAGTGCTGCCCGATGAAGTCGAGCAGCTGGGCGTTGAATGCCTTGTACTCGTTCAGATGGGGTTCGTGTCCACTGTGTTCGAAGACCACGAGGCTGCCGTGTGGAACGGTGTCGGCGAACCAGCGCATGCCGTCGAGTTCGTAGTACGGCGAGTGTCGGCCCGTGACGATCCAGGTGGGGACGGGGATGCGGGGCAGGACGTCGCGCCAGTCGGCGACGAAATGGTCGATCAGCAGAGGACGGGCCCTTGCCACCGGGAACTGCTCCCACCAATCCTCACCCGAGGGTCGGAGGGGCTTCACATGATCCGGGACGGCGGGTTCAAGGTCCGCATTCGACCAGTCGAATCGGAAGTCCGCGGCGTCGTAGAGGTTTTCGCCGGTGATGCCGCGAACGCCCCACTGCCAGTCCCCTTCGTTGACGATCTTCGGGGACTGATCAATCGCGACGAAGGCGGTGACCCGGTCCCATGCGTCGACGGCGGTCGAGAAGTACGCCAGGCTGACCGATACGCCCATCGAGTGACCGACAAGGACCACGTCGCGGAGGTCGAGGGTGGTGATCAGTTCGCCGAGGTCGAGGCCGAGACGGCTCATCCTCTGCCCGTGGGCGGGGGTGTCGGACCGGCCGTGCATGCGGTGGTCGAATCGGATGACGCGGTAGCCGGCCTCCACCAAGGCGTCACGCTGGAAAACCCAGCTCGACCCCTGATCTGCGAAGCCGGACGCAAACACCACGGGACGACCTTCACCCTCGTCGTCGTACCGGATGGTCACGCCATCGGAGGTCTTCAGAGGCAGGTTCGTGCCGCTCATCGATCTCTCTTTCTGTTCCGGCTCACAGCGCGTGCTCGAGCCGGCGCGGACTAAATGTGGGAAGCCGGCGTTGAGGCACGCGCCGTGAGCGCCGGCTCCCGTCTCTGACTGGGCTCAGTAGGTACGGTCTGTGCTCATTGGCGGCCGATCCGTTGATAGATGTTCGGCTTGGTGCGCTCGAGCCGCATCGCGACGAGGAATCCGCTGATGAAGGTTCCGTATACGATCGCGATGAGCAAGCCGGACAACCATGTCACGCCGCCGGTGTGTATGGAGAAGTCATTAATCGATATCACCACGGACCATCCGAATCCGATCAGCGCCACGAACGGCGCCACGAACGAGGCGAAGACGTGGCCTCTCCACTTGTCGTGTCGGGTCAGGTACACCGGTATCGCGATCGAGGTGAGGAACTGCACGGAGATACCTGTCAGTGCCGCGATCCCCAGCAGCGCGCCGTAGAACACCATCGCGTCGACCCCAGCGATGACTGCGATCAGGTTGGCGATCAACACCGCGGCGCTCACCACAATGGATGCGCGATACGGCGAACCGAATCGAGGGTGCACCGCGGCGATAGAGCGGGACACAACTCCGTCCGCGCCCAGATTGAACAGATACCGCGCCGCCACGTTGTGTGCGCAGATGATGACGGCCAACGAACTCGTCACGAGCAGAACAGTGGCGACGTCGAGCAGAAGCCGTCCGCCGAACGCGAGAATTGTCGCATCGAACGCGGCGGTACCCTCTGCGGTCGATATCGCGACGGCGTCGTCGACACCGAGTGCGTTGACAAAGAGCCACGTCGTGCCTGCGTACAGGACCATGGCGAAGGCGATGAGGCCGAACGCCGCGCGAGGAATTGTTCGCTCCGGCCGCTTCACTTCATCGCGGAACAGCACGGTCATCTCGTAACCGCCGAACATTGCACACGCAAAGAGCAGCCCGTTGGCGAACGAACCGTCGAACCAGTGCGCCGGCGAAAACGGTGCGGCGCTGAGGCCATCGGCACCGCCGCGAGCGAAAACGACGATGTCGTACACGACGACGACGGCGATCTCCAGGCTCAGAATGACGGCCATGACCTTCGCCGATACATCGATACGCAGGTAGCCCAGAATGCCTACCAGCGCCCAGATGAGGAACGCCCACACATACCACGGGAGACTGGGCCCATTGAATGTGCCGGACACGAGGGAGCCCACAGACGAGCCGGCGAACGGGAGATACCCGGTCGCGCACGTGAAGTACGCCAGGAGCATCGTGAATCCGGCACCCAGTCCCATCTTCCTTCCCAGTCCGGCGCTCACGTACGCGTAGAAGGCGCCAGGCCGCTGAAGGACGGCGGACATCCGCAGGAAGGTGGTCGCGAAGCAGGCCACGATGGCCCCTCCTACGACGAATACGAACGGTGTTCCGATTCCGTTCCCGGTCGCAACCATGATCGGAATGACGCCCATGACGACAACGAGCGGAGCATTGAACGACATGATGCTGAAGAACAGGCCGAACGTGCCGAGGGAGCCCTTCAGGGTGGTGGAGTCTTCGGCCGTCGACGAGATCGTATTACCGGACCCCGATGCGGTGGTAGTTGTGTTCACCTAAATCTCCAGTATCTCAGCTGATTTAGTAGGTCCGTGCCGTGGCTCGATGATCCCGCCACAACCATCGGAGCGTTCGAGGGAACTCGAAGCCGCCGTGACGCAATGTGTGTCCGCCTTCACCGAAGACGAACTTGTAGTCGTAGTAACTCCACTCGAGCGCGGCAGCCATCTCGCGGTTCGCCGCGACCAGATCTCCGAACACGACTCGGGCATCTCGTCGACCGGTCTGCATCCAAATGCGAATCGGCTTACGCGGGGACCGGCGAACCTCCGGAATGTGATTGTGTCCACCACGGATGTCGACGAACGACCCGCAGTGAGAGATCACATTTCTGAACACGTCCGGCCGATGCCACGCCGCAGTGAACGCCGCGTTCCCACCGGAGCTGTATCCGACGATGACGCGATCGGCGGCCTCGGAAGACACGTTGAGATGCCCTATCGCCGTGGGGAAGTACTCGTCCACCAAGAACTGAACCCAGGTGTCGTCGATCGAATCGAACTCGATGCTCCGGTTATCGGAACCGCCGAAGATGGGATATCCGGGCCCGGTCTTGCCTGCATCGATGAACAGGGCGGCAGTGAGGGGAATCAGACCCTCGGCGTTCAGATTGTCCAGCGCTGCGATGGCACCGAAGTCCGCGGCGAGGTACTCGTACGCATCCAGGAACACAATGAGCGCCAATGGAACGGATCCATCGTACTGACTGGGAACGTACAGCGTGTAGTCCCGCTCGACCCCCGGATACGACACCTCGCTTCGATGCGTGTGCTGGGTGACACTTCCCCGTGGAATACCCTCGCGCCGAAGCGAGTACGGGCTCAGACTGTGCTCGGGACGGGTATCGTCGCACGCCGCGTATCCCATGCGATCCTCGACGGTCATATTCTTGTCGGCGAACCATTCTTCGTCCGAATTGGACGGGTTTCCGGCACTACCGTGCGCAGAAGTCACCACGATTTCCCTTTCATATTCACATGCGCTACCTGTCTCTATCGATCGGCAGATGACACAACTCGGACTCGTGACCGGCTCGATGAGACGGTGTCGATGAACTGGGTGTCCGGCGGAACCGAGGCATGTGCTCAGGCGGTTTCGGTGATCGGCCGGTCGAGCCAGCTCATCAGGTCGCGCAGCTTCTTGCCGGTGACCTCGATCGGGTGCTCGGCGTTCGCCTTGCGCAGGCCCTCGAGTTCGGTGTTGCCGTTCT